>JAAWLV010000048.1 GCA_022798105.1 Hungatella sp. | reverse complement strand
AAGCGGAAAACACTCGGGGTGAGGCCCTCCTGTTTTCCTGGTCTCATCTCCACGGCATATATTCACCCGCCCGGCACACAGCCTGCCTTCCCTCCCTGGTAAAATCAGAATTCGCCGGCCGGGATTTGCTCACTTAAGGTAGTTCCGATAGGGAACGCTGTTTCGACTCTGTAGTGAAGAGATAACTGCTTTGGTTGCTATATTTTTAATTGCCTGTATAAAATAAGCGTTTATTGATGTATACCCAATGGGCATACCAGAATGGAGATTTCTTCGGATCGGGAACACTCTCTGTCAGGGTATCCATACATAAAAATTCGGATATACCACTTTGCGGAACAACGAAATCTTGATATTGCTTGCAATTGCAAGGCGGCAGATCCTTTCAGGTTCACAACCATATATTTGAAGCCATAAAAAACAGATATTTTTTTCGCCGCAAAGTTGAGGCAGCGTTCCCTATCGGAACGACCTTAAGTGAGCAAATCCCAGTCAGCGAAATCTGGTTTTGCCATTCAGAGGAGAGAGGTCCCGGCAGGGTGAATATATGCCATGGAGATGAGACCAGGAAAGCAGGAGGGCCTAACCCCGACTGATTTCCGCTTTGGGCTCATCGGAATGTTTGGCATATCTGAACCCAGACGGGACCTCTCTCCTCTGAATGGCTTCACGACTAAATCCGCCCTTTGCTCACTCAATTAAACAGCAATTCCATTATTTTGCCATTTTGCGCAAGAAATCGTTCTTAAGGGTCTAACCCGGATAAACCGGAACTTTAAATTCGTCATGTTGCTGTTTGGTTGAGTCGAAGCTGTTGTTGGCCCGAGAGAATCTGTGTGGTGTCCGGGTTCAGATATGCCAGGCATTCCGATGAGCCTAAAGCAGGAAAACACTCGGGGTGTGGCCCTCCTGTTTTCCGCTTTGGGGCTCATCGGAACGTCTGGCATATCTGAACCCGGTCGGCACACAGCCTGCCTCCACTCGCTGGCTCCGCGAAATCTCCGCCCCTGCTCACTGAACAATATGAGCTGTTCCAGCTTGACCTCAAAGGGAAAACCGCCGACACGGAGGGACTGGCGCAGAAAAACATTAATTGCCGTAGTCAGGTTCATACCTAACTCACCATAAAGTGTTTCACATTGTTTTTTGATGTCGCTGTCTATACGGATGCTAAAATTTGTTGTGTTTGCCATAGTATCAACCCCTTTGGCGTTTCAATACACTTATTGTATATGCTAATTGCAATGCAAAATCAACTCAACAGACGCATAATTCACAAAAATTTGGTGAAATTTGGTGAAATTGACACTACCAGAACGAAGGGCTATATTGACAGCCCTATAATTTCGTTATATAATAATAACCCCCTTTAAAAGGGGTCAACCGAATATTTTACCAGGGTAATTCCATGGCAGCACCCATGGATACCAGACCGACTTGGCAAGATATGAGAATATTACTACCAGGAGGAAGCAGCTATGATCAGGATGAAAAACATCTGCAAGTCATACCATGTTGCAAAAAGGAGCGGGGGCTTTAAGCAGGCCTGCCGCACTCTGTTTCGCAGGGAATACGAGACCATCAGAGCTTTGGACCATGTAAGTTTTACCATTGGGGACGGGGAGATGGTGGGGTATATCGGGCCCAACGGGGCGGGGAAAAGTTCTACAATCAAAATTCTAAGCGGGATTCTCACCCCTGACAGCGGGGAGTGCCTTGTCAACGGCAGGACTCCGTGGAAGGACAGGGTAAACCATGTAAGGGATATAGGGGTTGTGTTCGGTCAGCGGACACAGCTGTGGTGGGACGTTCCGGTCATTGATTCCTATGAGCTTTTAAAAGATATCTATTCGATTTCAAATGAAACCTACAACCGAAATCTGGAGGAGCTGACACAGCTTCTGAACCTGACAGAGCTTTTGAAGACCCCTGCCAGGCAGCTCTCCCTTGGGCAGAGGATGCGGTGCGAGATCGGGGCCTCCCTGCTCCACGGGCCGAAGCTTTTGTTTTTGGACGAACCCACCATAGGACTGGATGCGGTGTCCAAGCTGGCGGTCAGGGAGTTTATCTTAAGGCAGAATGAGGAGCACGGCACCACGGTCATCCTTACCACCCACGATATGCAGGACATTGAGGCGCTGACAAAGCGGATCATCCTCATCGGAAAGGGGCGGGTTCTCATGGACGGGAGCCTGGAGCAGATACGCCAGGGCGGGGAGACCATTGACGAGACGGTGGCTGAGCTTTACCGGGCCTACGATATATAAAGGGGGCGGGAATATGAAAAAGTATGGTTCTTTTTTCCGCCTCCGGTTTGTTATGGGACTTTCCTACCGGGCGGCGGCATGGGCCGGGGTAGCCACCCAGTTTGTGTGGGGCGGCATGGAGATTGCCATGTTCCGGGCCTTCTACGGGGCGGAGCCGGAGCATTTTCCCATGACCATGGACGCGGCTGTCAGCTATGTGTGGCTTCAGCAGGCTTTTCTGGCCCTGTTTGCGGCGTGGATGCTGGAAGGAGAGGTTTTCGAATCAATCAGGGACGGAAATATCGTCTACGAGATGTGCCGCCCCATGAAACTCTATCCCATGCTCTTTGTACGGGCTATGGCCATGCGGGTGTCAAGGGCAGCGCTCCGGTGCGGGCCGGTGCTTCTGTTTGCCATCCTGCTTCCGGGGCCTTACGGGCTGAAAGCGCCGGGACAGGGACAGACGGGGTTATTTCTGGCGGCCATGGCGCTGGGAGTGCTGGTGACGGTGGCTTTCGGAACGCTGATCTACGGGATTACTTTCTATACGATCTCCCCGGAGGGACTGAGGCTGCTGGTCACCTCAGCCATGGATTTTTTCAACGGGGCCATTATTCCGCTTCCGTTTTTTCCGGATAAGATGAGAGCGATTATGGAGGTTCTGCCTTTCGCGGCCATGCAGAATGTGCCTCTCAGGGTGTACAGCGGGGATCTGCAGGGAGAAGCGGCCTTAAGGGCCGTGGCCCTGCAGATTCTGTGGCTGGCAGTGCTTGTGGGTCTGGGACAGGCGGTCATGGCCAGGGCGGAGAGAAAGCTTGCGGTGCAGGGCGGGTGAAACATTACAGACAGAAGGTGAAATGATGAGAGACGGGTTAAGGTTGTACGGACATTACGTGTCCATTCATATAAAGAGCATGATGCAGTATAAGAGTTCCTTTTTTCTGGCGGTCACAGGGCAGTTTCTGGTGTCTTTCAATGTGTTTCTGGGGATGTTTTTTATGTTTCAGAGGTTTTCGGCGGTGGGGGGATTTACGTACAGCCAGGTACTTCTGTGTTTCGGGATCTTTCTTATGGAATTTTCTCTGGCAGAGTGCGTAGCCAGGGGATTTGACACATTTTCCTCCATGGTCAGGAAGGGGGAGTTTGACCGGGTGCTGGTAAGACCCAGGGGAGCCGTGCTCCAGGTGCTGGGAAGCCGGTTTGAACTGACCCGCATCGGAAGGATGCTGCAGGCCGCGGTCATGTTCGGCTACGGGGTGGGAAAGAGCGGCATCAGCTGGGATGTTCCCCGGGTGATCACCGTGGTGTTTATGGTGGCGGGAGGAACGGCCCTGTTCTTCGGGATCTTTCTGGTGGGAGCGGCCTTATGCTTTTTCACCCTGGAGAGTCTGGAGATCATGAATATCTTCACGGACGGGGCCAGGGAGTTCGGCAGGTATCCGGCGGGAGTATACGGGAAAAGAATCCTGCAGCTGTGCACCTTTGTGGTGCCTTACGGGCTGGTGCAGCACTATCCCCTTCTGTTTCTTCTGGGGAAGAGAAAGGAGGTGTGGTGGATGTTTGTGCCCCTTCTGGCCTTCGTCTTCGTGATCCCCTGCTATGGGGTGTGGAGAGCGGGAGTGAGGCGATATCAGTCGGCCGGGTCATAAGGCTGTCATGCAGAGTACGGCTGCCGCTTGCCTGTAAACAATAACGTCCCGGCCCGGCAGTGCTCCGGGATAAAAAGTACATGACAAACACAGGCGATGGGGGTATAATAAAGGCATTGGCGCTGTGAAACATGCATATGATAGCGAAGATGTTTCGCAAAGGCGGCCGGAAAAAGGAAGTGCAGACATGGATTACCAAATGTATGATAACAGTCACAGAGAGAATAGAGAGCAGGAGCGAAACTGGAATCAGAATCAGGGCGGCTGGAACGGGGAGCCAAATGGTTTGAGCGGCGGGCAAAACGGCGCCTGGTATTCAGGCGGATATACGGATCCGGACTATGAGAACCGGATTATAAAGGATACGAGACGCTGTTTTTCAAGGACAGGGTTTGTGTATCTTGCATTTTTAGCCGTATCCATTTTGTCCCAGATAGGGGTTGGGGCGATTCTTGCGGCAACGGGCCTGGATGAACGGCTGGGATACAACGGAAGGCTCCTTGTTACCATGCTCAGCATGTACCCGCTGGCGGTTCCCCTGACAGGCCTTTTGATACGGTGGGTGCCTGCCAGAGGAAAGGTAGGGCAGGAGCGCTGGGGATTGGGAGCGCTGTGTGGATTTTTCGTGGTATCCATGGGGGTTCTGTATGCCGGCAATATGGTGGGGACCGTTCTCATGGCGATAGGAGGCGCCATAAAAGGGGAGCCTATCATCAACGAAATGCAGGAGCTGATTATGTCCATGGAGCCTTGGACCATCATCCTGTCGGCTGTCATCGCGGCCCCCATTATGGAGGAGCTGGTTTTCCGCAAGTTCCTTCTGGATCGGATTGCAGGATTCGGCCACTGGACGGCCATGGTGGTTTCCGGGCTGGTGTTTGGCATTGCCCACGGCAACTTTTACCAGTTCTTTTACGCCTTTGGGCTGGGGATGATTTTTGCCTATGTGTATCTGCATACGGGAAAGATTGGCTACACCATAGGGTTTCATATGGTGATCAATTTCTGGGGAAGCGTTCTGCCTCTGGGGCTTGTGTGGGTTCTGAAAAAAAATGCCGTCATAGGCGCATTCCTGACCATTGCCAACCTGATGACCATGTTCGGCTTCATTATCTGCGGGGTGATCCTTCTGGCAGTCTGCTGGAGAGATCTGTCTTTTCAGCCGGCTGATGACGGAGTGTCAGGAGGAAAGAAACGGAGAGCTGTCTGGTTTAATTTCGGTATGATACTGTTTTTTATCTGGGGAGCCTATTTATTCTACACCTCACTTTAGGAGGGGCATTTTCTTTTGGGAGGATCACAAGAGGATGGAAAATCAAAACAGGCAGGACATGGAGGACATTGCAGGGCGGCTGCGCAGCGTCTTTTTAGAGACAATGGAATCCCTGGAGCTGGACCGGTTAAACGAAACCGTTAAAAATACTGTGGGATCTGCCCTGGATGAGGCGCGCAGTCAGATGGAGCAGTGCAGGGAGAAGATGGAGGACATAAAGTGGAGGCGGCAGACTGTCCGGAGGGATGAGGGAAATATAAGAAAACCTCTGGAGATTCGGGTGAACCGCAAGGGGAGGGTGTCCGGGATTCTTTTTACCGTATTCGGAAGCATCGGGGCGGGGATTTTCGGTCTTACGGCACTGGCGCCTCTGGCTGTGATCATAGCATCCCCCCACAATCTGCTGGGCTGGTGGGTATTTGGTGTCTGCGGGATTATCGCCGCCGGTTTCGGCGGGATGTTTGCAAAGGGTATCAGCCAGAACGGCCGGCTCGGCCGCCTGAAGCAGTACGTGGAGGAACTGAGGAGAAGGGACAGGCCCTACTGCGGTATTGAGGAGTTAAGCAGAAGCTGTGGCAGACGCCTGGGGTTCGTGAAAAAGGATCTGCGCAGGATCATCCGGCTCGGCATGCTGCCGGATGCGCGGATGGATGAGAAAGAGCAGTGGCTTTTGCTGGACGCGGAGACTTACCGCCAGTATGAGCTGTACCTGAAATCACTGGAGCAGAGGGAGCGTTTTGAGGAGCTGCCCGGCCGGCAGGAGAAGTTTGTGAAGGCCGGGGAAGAGTTATCCGGCGGAAAGGCTCAGAAAGCAGACGGGGAGACACCGGTGGAGAGGGCCGTGAGACAGGGAGAGGAGTATATCGTTGTTCTGGACAGGCTGAGAGGCTGCCTGGAAGGGGAAGCTGCGAAGGATGTGGGCGGGAAGCTTGTACGTCTGGACGCGGTGCTGGAAAGCCTGTTCGACACTCTGAGAAAGCATCCGGAGCAGCTTCCGGAGCTGGAGAAATTTATGGAGTACTACCTGCCCACCACTGTAAAGCTTGTGAGCACTTACCATGAATTTGCCATGGTGGAATTTCCGGGAGAAAATATCAGGGAAGCCAAAAAGGAGATTGAGCAGACCCTGGATACCATCAACAAGGCATTTGAGAAGCTTCTGGACGACATGTATGAGGACGCGGCTTTTGATGTGATGACCGACGCCTCCGTGCTGCAGACCATGCTGGCCCGGGAGGGCATGACGTAAGTGTCCGGACATCAAGCGTTTTTATGCCGGGCCTTTAAAGGGGCGCAGGAATACTTGGCATCTGACCAATTCAGAGAAAGGAACTATCATGGAAAAGGAATTTGATGAGATTTTAGACATGGAGCCCACGCTGACCCTGGATCCGTTTTCTGACAAGAAGGAGGCGAAGGAGGAAAAGCTTCCTTCCAGGGCCGAGGAACCGGAACCGGTGCAGGTGGTGCTGACCCCTGAGGAGGAGAAGATGGTGGAGGAATTTGCCTCCAGAATTGACCTTGCAAATGCAGGCATGATTTTACAGTACGGGGCGGGAGCCCAGAAGAAGATAGCCGATTTCTCCGATTCGGCCCTTGAGCACATGAAGACCAAGGACTTGGGGGAGATTGGGCAGATGCTGACAGACGTGGTGGGGGAGCTTAAAAGCCTGGACGAGGAGGAGGAAAAGGGGATCTTCTCCATTTTTAAGAAAGGCGGCAACCGCCTTGTCAGCATGAAGGCAAAGTATGAGAAGGCCCAGGTGAATGTGAACCGGATCTGCAAGGTCCTGGAGGGGCATCAGATCCAGCTTTTGAAGGATATCGCCACCATGGACAGGATGTATGACAAAAACCTGGCGTATTTGAAAGAGCTTTCCATGTACATCCTGGCGGGAAAGCGGAAATTAAAGGCGGCCATGGAGCAGGATCTTCCTGCGGCGGTGGAGAAGGCCCGTCTTACAGGACTTCCGGAGGATACCCAGGAGGCCAATGACCTGGCGAACCGGTGCAGCCGCTTTGAGAAGAAGCTTCACGATCTGGAGCTGACGCGCATGGTGTCTCTGCAGATGGCGCCCCAGATCCGCCTGGTGCAGAACAACGATTCCATGATGTCGGAGAAGATACAGTCCACTCTGGTGAATACCATCCCTCTGTGGAAGACCCAGATGGTACTGACCGTCGGACTTAACCATTCGGCGGAGGCGGCCAAAGCCCAGAGGCAGGTGACGGACGCCACCAATGAGCTGTTAAAGAAAAATGCCCAGATGCTTAAAATGGCCACCCTGGACACTGCCAGGGAATCGGAGCGGGGAATTGTGGATATGGACACCCTGAAGGCCACCAACCAGAGCCTCATATCCACCCTGGATGAGGTGATGAAGATTCAGGAGGACGGCAGGATAAAGCGGCAGGAAGCTCAGGCGGAGCTTGGGCGGCTGGAGGAGGATCTGCGGCTTAAGCTTTTGGAGATCAGCGGCAGGAGAGCCTGAAGCCTTCCATTTTCGAAGGTGAGAGGGCGGAGCCGGCTGCGGCAGTGGGCCGCCTTACGGCAGTGCGCCCTGTGCGGGATATTTTGGTACAGGGCACACCTTGGACAGGAAATCACTTGTGAATAATGAATGAAAAAAATCGGGAGATATCAAATTGTTTTGACAAAAAAATACAAAACTATTGACGAATGAGCTCGAATATGTTATTCTTTTACCAAGAAAGAGGAGCGGCGAAACGCGAGTCTGTCTGCTGAAAACACAGAATATGGGCGATGTCGTGACGGCGTTGGGAAAACTGTGTTTAAAATTAAATATAGTAATTATGTATCCAGGTTGCACGATATTTCGCGCAACTTTTTCTTTGCTCTGCAGGAAGGTGCATCCTGCAGATTCAAAAGCCCTTCGGGGGATGCGCACCGTGCGCATAAGGAACATATTATTGACAGAAATCAAAACGATTTCAATGATTAAGGAGGAAGCAGCTATGGGAACAATTATTCCGCGTTGGGAGTGGCGTACATTCGGTGAGAGTTTTGGTGAGGCTGAGGATCGGATCAAGGCTCATCCTCTGGGCAACTTTAAAAAGAGCTCGGAAAAGTACATTCTGTCCCGCAACAGCAATGAAAACACCAAGATCCGCGACGATTTGATGGACATCAAGTCTTTAAAGCAGGTGAATGAGGACAAGCTGGAGCAGTGGTATCCGGTGATGAAGGCAGAGTTCCCTCTGGCAAAGGAGAAGGTAGAGGAGCTGTGCAGGGATTACTTTAAGGCAGCCGTGCCGCAAAATCTGAAAAGGTCTTATACCTACGAGGAGTTTCTGGAGCTGTGCGGCGCCAACGGGGATCTGTGCGTGGTGGATGTGTACAAGGAGAGAAGTATTTTCACCATCAACATGGCTATCGTGGAAATTGCGGAGGTAAAATTTAACGACAAACCGGTCAGAACCGTATGCGTGGAGCACGCGGATCCGGAAAATGTGATGAAGACAGTTGAGGAACTTGGACTGAAAGATTTTGAGAATATTAACTATTTAAGAGCAATGAAAGAATCCGTAGGTCTGAAATACTAATTAGAGCGAGGTAGATCCTGTGAAGAGAGTGGGAATTATTGATATCGGTTCCAATTCCATCAAATTTTTTGTAGGGGAGAAAAGTGAGGATGGAACGATTAAAACCATTATTGACAAAAACGACATCGCCCGCCTTGGCGAGGGCTTAAGAGAGACCGGCCGTATCAGCGACGAAGCGCTGGAGCGCAACGCACAGTCTGTTGCGGCATTTGCGGCGGAGGCAGGAGAACAGGGCGTGGAGGAAATCGTCTGCGTGGGGACCATGGCCCTTAGAAGCGCGTCAAACAGCGGGGATTTTTCCGCGAGGGTCAGAGAACTGTGCGGCGTTAAGGTGCAGATTATACCGGGAGAGGAGGAAGCAAGGCTTTCCTACCTGGCAATTCTTTCCGGAATGCCCGTACCGGAAGGGGAGCTGGTGATCTTTGATACCGGAGGCGGTTCCACCGAATTTATTTTCGGCAGGGGAAAGGAGCTGATAAAGCGTTTCAGCGTAAACCTGGGGTCTATCCGCATTACCGAGAAATTTTTCCAGGAAGATCCGGCAGGTGAGGGTAGCGTGGAAGCGGCCGTTAAAGAAATAGACGAAGAATTTGAGGCTGCCGGCGTTGTCGGCCATCCTGTCAAGCTGGTGGGCATGGGCGGCACGGTGACCAGCATGGGCGCTGTAAAGCACAAAATGGTTACATATGACCCTGATATTATTCAGGGCTCCACACTGACCCGGGCGGATATCGGGGAGCAGATTAAAGCATACAAAGAAAGGACCGTAGAACAGCGCAGAGAGCTTCCCGGCCTTCAGCCGAAGCGCGCGGAAGTGATTCTGGCAGGCGCCTGTATTCTTAAAAATATTACCGAGCGCCTGGGGATGGATGAGCTGACCATCAGCGACCGGGGCCTGCGCCACGGACTGGCCTTTGACCTGTTTTCAAAAGAATCTTAATGACAGCTGCACAGCCGGCCCGTTTTTACCGTATCGGTTCGGCTGTGTACATATGCCCTGAGGCATCAAACAAAACACTTAGGAGGTTCATCATGAAAAAAGTTTTGGCTCTTTTGCTGTCTTTGGCAATGGTTCTTTCTTTAGCCGGCTGCGGCAGCAAGGAACCTGCCACCAAGGCACAGGAGGCCGGCGGCGAAGGGGCCGCCGCATCTGAATCCGGCTGGACGCCTTCTCAGCCCATTACCATTATGAACTATGTAAAGGCCGGCGGCGGAATGGACATCGCAACCCGTAAATTCGTAGAAATCGCCGCAAAGTATACCGACGCTACCTTTGTCGTGGACAACACACCGGGGGCTGGCGGTATGACCGCCATGGAATACGTCTTAAGCCAGCCGGCGGACGGGTTTACAATTTTTGCGGGCACTGTTTCCAACGTGGCATACCTGGTAGCCAATGAGGAAGATCTGGAGAAATATATCTGGGGTTTCCAGTGGATTGACGATATTATGGCAGACCCGTACAGCGTCATGGTGCCTGCCGGCAGCGATATCCGCACGCTGGAGGATCTGCTGGCAAAATGCCGGGCGGAGGGCACCGTATGGTGCGGCCCGTCCACAGGCGGCGCAAAACACCTTGCCGCGCTGCAGCTGTGGGGTGCGCTGGGGATTGAGAATGCCACCTGGGTTCCCTTTGAATCCGGTCCGGACGCTCTTTTGGCGGTTATCGGCGGACAGGGGATTGCAACTGTCGGCAACCCCGGCGATGTGGAAGGCAAGGATTTGAAAAACCTTGTTATCGCAACCAATGAAAAGCTGGAAAAATATCCAGACGTGGCAAATTTTGCCGACTGCGGCTATCCGGAGCTGGATGAACTGAACATGTGGCGGGGGTTTGCCGTAAAGAAAGGCACTCCGGCCGAAATGACGGAATGGTTCCAGAAGCTGGTGGATCAGGTAACAGCCGACGAAGAGTGGCAGAAGTTCTTTGCCGACAGCTCCATCGTCGTATTCAACAAGACTACGGAAGAATTTGAAGCCATCATTAAGGACAACATTGCTGACTATATTGATATCTTAAAGAGCCTTGAGCTGATTGACGCTTCCTACGAAGGGTAATCAAAAAGTTCTTTACAGATAGAATGCCTGCTGGTTTGTATAGAAGAAGGAGGTAACATGAGTTGACAGCTTTTGCTAAAATGTTGGCGTCGCTGAGCATATGGTGGATTTTACTGGGCTTTCTTATTATTCTGGCCGCTTTGTTCCTTGCTTTTGGCAGGGGGGAAAAGACCAGGCCCGTGAGAGGACAGCTTTTGGTACTTTCCGCCATCTGCCTGATGGCATTGTTATTCTTTATTATTACGTTTTCCTTCAAAGGATCCAAAATGGCTGCCGGTGCCACGGCCGCTACGATGCCCCGCGCATGGGCTGTTTTGCTGGCGCCTGTCGCCGGTTTATGCGCACTCAATATTTTAAGCGAATCCAATGAGCCGGATGCAGGGTTCGGCCCCCGCTGGAAGATGGTTGTCACAGTGGCGGCGGCAATTTTTGCCAGTGTATTCCTGTTTAAGTATATCGGCTACTATTTGAGCAGCGCGGTGTTTTTGGTTCTGCTGATGTGGTTTATGGAGGAACGCAGGCCTGCCGCCCTGATTGGGGTTCCTGTATGCTGGGTATTATTCTCTTATTTTGTATTTGCAAAGTTCCTGTTTATCGCCCTTCCTGCGGGGGCACTGTTTGAGGCGATTTTTTAGACGAAAGGAGCGTTTATCATGGTTGAAATCTTTCAGTTAACAGCCGTCGGCTTTGGGGAGATTTTAAATGGAACCTCCCTTCTGCTGATTCTAATCGGTGTCTGCGTCGGTATTTTGGGCGGGGCGATACCGGGTATTTCCCCGTCCATGGCAGTTGCGCTGCTGCTGCCCATGACGTATTCCATGACTCCCACCCAGGGGATTATCATGCTGATGGGGATTTATATCGGTGCCAACTACGGCGGCTCCATCACCGCTGTGGCAATCAATACCCCGGGTACGCCGTCTGCGGCCGTCACCTCTTTTGACGGCTATCCTCTGGCAAAGGCGGGCAGAGGCGGCGAAGCCATGGGGATCTCTTTGTGGGCCTCTGTGTTTGGAGGGATAATCGGCGCCGTTATCCTGATGCTCTGTGCGGTTCCGCTTGCAAAGATTGCCTTAAAGTTCTGGCCCAGCGAATACTTTGCACTCTGTGTGCTTGGACTGACAACCGTAGCCACGCTGGGCGGGAAAGAGTGGCAGAAATCCCTGGTTGCCGTACTGTTCGGCCTTCTGTTAAATATGATCGGCCTGGATCCGGTGCTGGGCGTAAAGCGCTTTACCTTCGGGATCACCGCGCTGTATGACGGAGTGGCCATGGTGCCTGTCTTAATCGGCCTGTTTGCCTTAGGCGAAGTCTTTGCCAACCTGGAATATTATAACAGCTCCGAGAAGAAATTTGAAAAGCCGGTGTATAAGTTCCCGAAGATCAGCTACTACTGGAAGCTAAAGTGGAGCATTATCCGTTCCGGCGTTGTAGGCTGCTTAATCGGCGTCTTCCCGGGGGCTGGCGGAACCATCGCGTCCTTCCTGGCCTATGATGTGGAGAAACGCATGAGCAAACACCCGGAAGAGTTCGGCAAAGGCGCTCCGGAGGGCGTTGTGGCGGCGGAAGCTTCCAACTCCGGTTCCGTAGGCGGCGCCATGGTGCCCCTTCTGGCGCTGGGGATTCCGGGAAGCTCCACGGCGGCCGTTTTAATCGGCGCTCTGATGATTCACAACTTAACGCCGGGGCCTACCCTGTTTACAGACGAGCCGGATCTGGTTTACGCGCTGTTTGCCTCCATGTTTTTTGCCAATGCATTTATGCTCTTGGTGGGGATTTTCGGCAGCAAGCTGTGGGTCCGCGTATCTGACATTCCGAAGACGGTTTTATATCCGCTTATTTTTGCATTTTCCATTTTGGGCAGCTATTCCGTGAAAAAATCCATGGCGGACGTGGTGGTCTGTCTGCTGTTCGGCGTTATCGGCTGGATCATGAAGAAATACAGATACCCGGCGGCTCCGGTTGTTTTAGGCGTAGTGCTTGGCAGACTGATGGAACTGAATTTCAGCCAGGCGCTGATGGTAGGCGGGGCGGCAAGCTTCTATACCCGTCCTCTGACCGTTATCCTGTTTGCAGTCTCCGTGGCCGCGGTGGTGTATCCGATTGTTTCCGAGAAGCGGGCTGCAAAGAAGAACGGATCCGCAGTGAAAGAGGGGAACAGTTCAGGTAGGTCTGCGCGTTTACCGCGCTGACCGTGCGAAAGCGTAATGGCAGCAGGCATCCGGCCCCATCGCGAAGTGATTTTCATGGCCGGATGCGTAACAGTTCAAGGGTTATCTGAACTGTTACGAAAGAGGGGAACAGTTCAGGTAGGTCTGCGCGTTTACCGCGCTGACCGTGCGAAAGCGTAATGAAGGTTAGCGGCAGGAGGCGCAGGGGATATGCTGGAATTTGAATGGATAACGTATTTGAGGGAATTGAATATGGTGTCTATGGCTTTGCGGCTCACCCTGGCTCTCTGTCTCGGCGGATTTATCGGCATGGAGCGGGAGAGAAAAGGGCTCCCTGCCGGTTTCCGTACCTATATGCTGGTGTGCCTGGGCGCGGCGCTTACCATGGTTTTAAGCCAGTATATTGTCATACTGCAGGACACCGCCTGGGCGGAGGCCGCGGCCGCGGTGGGCAACCGGACGGACGTGTCCCGTTTCGGGGCGCAGGTAATTAACGGCGTCGGTTTTCTGGCTGCAGGCACCATTCTGGTGACGGGAAGGCAGGAGGTCAGAGGTCTGCCTACGGCGGCGGGGCTCTGGAGCTCCGCCTGTATGGGACTGGCCACAGGCGCGGGCCTGTATGAGTGTTCGGTGGCCGGATTCCTTATGATTCTGGTGTGCCTGTGCCTTTTCCCGTCAGTGGAGCATGCGGTCTCGGTGCACGCGCGGAATATGGTGATTTATGTAGAATTTTATACGGTGGAGCATATGACCGGGATCATTCAGGCCATCAAGGGGATGAATGTGCAGATTTTTGATATTGATTTTGACAAGGGAAAGGTTGGAGGGGGCTTTTATCAGCCCAATGCGGTGATTACCATGAAACTGCCGCCGAAGATGACTCATGGGGAGGTGCTGAGAGAACTTTCCAAGCTGGAACGTGTACATGCGGCGGAAGGTGCGGGAGCACTTCGTGCCATAAGATAGTACTCCAGGAGTCTGTTTGTGCCTGATAGAGATTCTGAGAGTACACGATAGAGTGAAGGAGGGGGATTGAACAATGCTGCCAGCATTTGCTCCGCTGCGGGATTTGACCGTTATTTCCATCATCATCCGTCTTTTTGCCGCTGTCCTTTGCGGCGGGGTTATCGGACTGGAGCGGGAATATAAATGCCGTCCGTCAGGCCTGCGCACGCACACACTGATCTGCCTGGGCGCCGCTATGACGACCTTGACCAGCCAGTATCTGTGGGAGTACAGGCACATGTATACAGATGTTGCCAGACTTGGCGCCCAGGTAATTGCGGGAATCGGTTTTATCGGCGCGGGAACCATCATCGTTACCCGCAGAAAACGGGTGAAAGGCCTGACGACAGCAGCAGGGCTCTGGACCGCGGCGATTTCGGGGCTGGCCTGCGGCATCGGCTATCTGGAAGCGGCGCTGTACACCACCGCGCTGGTGCTGGCTGCCGAGCTGGTTTTCTCAAGGATTGAGTACCGGTTTAAGACGAAAGCGCAGGACGTGACCTTGTATGTGGAATACGCAAATACCACGCCTGTGGATTTGCTCCTTCGGTGCTTTGGTAGCTTTGGCATCCGTGTGTCCGATCTGCAGGTGACCCGGTTCTCTGAGGAGGAAGATGAGAAGCGCGTATGCGCGATTTTCAGCCTGCGGCTGAATAAAAAGGCGGATTATGAAAAACTTATCGGTGAACTGTCCGCATTGAAGGGCGTGGCGGCCGTAGAAAAAATCTGAGCGAACATATAACTTATAAAGTGATAAAAGCAGAAAGCGGAGGAATCCCTGAGAGAACTTTTTGGACAGGAGATTCATTGCCGCTTTCTGTTTCTTTGTAAAAATTATGTACAATCATCATTATAAGCATGATTTTTTGTGAAAAATGTATTATAATGGATAGAAAGCGCCGGATTTTGAGAAAGCATCCTGGAAAGCCGGGCAAAAAATGTATTGGAGGATTGGTACATATGAATTATCTGGTTGGAATTGATGTGGGGACGTCGGCCACAAAGACCGTGCTTTTTGATGAGGGCGGCAATGTGATCGCATGGGCGTCAAAAGAATATCCCCTGTACCAGCCTGAAAACGGCTGGGCGGAGCAGAGGCCTGAAGACTGGCGGGACGCGGTTCTGGAAACCCTGAAAGAGGTGATGGAACGGTCAGGCGCAGCCCCCGGGGATGTAAAGTCCATAGGCCTTTCGGGACAGATGCACGGGCTTGTCATGCTGGATGAGGAGGGGCAGGTGATCCGCCCGTCCATTATCTGGTGCGATCAGAGGACCGGCAGGGAGGTGGAGGATATGCTCTCCATTATGCCAAGGGAGCGGTGGATCCAGATCACGGCCAACCCTCCGCTTACAGGGTGGACGGCGGCCAAGATCCTGTGGGTCAGGAAGCACGAGCCGGAGAATTACAGACGATGCCGCCGCATTCTGCTTCCCAAGGACTACATCCGGTATGTGCTGACAGGGGTGTTTGCCACCGAGGTGTCCGATGCCAGCGGCATGCAGCTTTTAGACGTGCCGGGACGGTGCTGGTCCGGGGAGGTTTTGGAAAAGCTGGATATTCCCGAGGCCTGGCTTGGGAAGGTTTATGAGTCGTGCCAGATTACAGGCCGTCTTCTGCCGGAGATTGCCGGGAAGGTGGGAATGGACGCGGCCACGGCGGTTGTAGGCGGAGCGGGGGACAACGCGGCCGCGGCGGTGGGAACCGGCGTGGTAAAGGACGGCAGGGCATTTACCACCATCGGGACGTCGGGGGTGGTATTTGCCCACAGCAGCCAGGTGGCCATTGACCCTGAGGGGAGAGTGCATACCTGCTGCTGCGCGGTTCCGGGGGCGTGGCATGTTATGGGGGTAACCCAGGGCGCCGGACTGTCCTTAAAATGGATGAAGGACAATTTCTGTGAGGATTACTCCTTACAGGCCCGGGCGGAGGGACGGGATGTGTACGATTTTATCAACCGGGACGTGGAGAATGTCCCTCCGGGCAGCAGCCGTCTCATCTACCTTCCCTATCTTATGGGGGAGAGAACCCCTCACCTGGACGCGGACTGCCGCGGCGTGTTTTTCGGGCTGTCCGCCATTCACACCAGAGCCCATGTCCTGAGATCGGTTATGGAGGGCGTGGCCTATTCTCTGTGCGACTGCAATGACATTTTAAAGGAGATGGGCATTGGGGTGGAGACCATGATGGCCTGCGGCGGAGGCGGAAAAAGCCCGGTGTGGAGGCAGATGCTCTCAGACCTTTATAAATGCAGCGTCCAAACCGTGAAGCAGTCGGAGGGGCCGGCCCTGGGAGCGGCTATCCTGGCGGGCGTAGGGTGCGGCGTGTATGAGAGTGTGGAAAAAGCCTGCGAAATGCTGATTTCACCGGAGACTTTGTGCGAGCCCAGACAGCGGGAGGCTGAAGTTTACGAATCGTATCACAGGCTTTACAGAAGGCTGTACGGGGCGCTTAAGGAGGAGTTTCAGGAGCTTTCGGCTCTTAGGTGAGACTCTGGAGGAACAAAGAAGGATATATAAAAACGAGGAGGTTGCATATGAATAATTTACCGGTTGTAAAGGCAGGGCTTGTGGCAGTGAGCAGGGATTGTTTTCCGGAGAGTCTGTCCGTTGACAGGAGAAAGGCCGTGGCAAAGGCCTATGGGGAGAAATATGACAGCGCCAATCTCTACGAGTGCCCCATATGTATCGTGGAGAGCGAACTGCACATGATGCAGGCGCTGGAGGATGTGAAGGCGGCAGGGTGCAATGCGCTGGTTGTGTATCTGGGGAATTTCGGGCCGGAGATCGCGGAGACGCTTCTGGCCAAACATTTTGACGGGCCGGTGATGTTTATCGCCGCTGCGGAGGAGAGCGGCGACAGCCTGACTCAGGGGCGGGGCGACGCCTACTGCGGTATGCTGAATGCCAGCTACAATTTAAAACTCCGCAATGTAAGGGCCTACATCCCTGAAAATCCTGTGGGCACCCCTCAGGAGTGCGCGGACAGGATTGAGGAGTTTCTTCCCATCGCCAGGGCTCTGGTGGGGCTTTCTCAGCTTAAGATCATCAGCTTCGGCCCAAGGCCTTTAAATTTCCTGGCATGCAATGCGCCTATTAAGCAGCTGTACAACCTGGGGGTGGAGATTGAGGAGAATTCCGAGCTGGATCTGTTTGAGGCCTTTAAAAACCACGAGGGGGATCCCAGGATCCCGGACGTGGTGAAGGACATGGAGGAGGAGCTGGGAGAGGGCAACTTAAAACCGGAGATCCTGCCCAAACTTGCCCAGTATGAGCTGACGCTTCTTGACTGGGTGGAGGCTCACAAGGGATATCGCAGGTATGTGGCCATCGCCGGAAAGTGCTGGCCGGCGTTCCAGACCCAGTTCGGATTTGTACCCTGCTACGTCAACAGTCGCCTTACGGGCATGGGAATTCCGGTGTCCTGCGAGGTGGATATTTACGGGGCCCTGAGCGAGTTTATCGGGACGTGTGTGAGCCGGGACGCGGTGACTCTTCTGGACATCAACAATACGGTGCCGGGGGATATGTATGAGGAGGATATTAAAGGGATTTGCACCTACAGCCACAGGGACACCTTCATGGGATTCCACTGCGGCAATACCAGCTCCAGGAAGCTGTCCTTCTGCGCCATGAAGTATCAGATGATCATGGCAAGATCTCTTCCTGAGGAGGTGACCCAGGGAACGCTGGAGGGGGATATTCAGCCGGGAGATATCACCTTCTTCCGCCTTCAGAGCACGGCGGACTGCCGCCTTACAGCCTATGTGGCCCAGGGGGAAGTTCTGCCTGTGGCAACCAGATCCTTCGGCAGCATCGGTGTTTTTGCCATCCCGGAGATGGGGCGGTTCTACCGCCATGTGCTCATTGAGAAGAATTTCCCCCACCACGGTGCGGTGGCATTCGGGCATTTTGGGAAGGCATTGTTTGAGGTGTTTAAGTATCTGGGGGTGGAGGATATCGGATTCAACCAGCCGGCCGGCATGCGGTATCCCGGTGAGAACCCCTTTGCATAGACGGAAAGGACGAACCGGCAAAAATCATGGGGCTGTTGCAACAGCCCCATGATTTTT
>JAAWLV010000047.1 GCA_022798105.1 Hungatella sp. | reverse complement strand
CGTACATTATGAATTTCGGCATATTCCGCCCCTCACTTAACGGGTGATGCAGTAAAATGAAGTTTATCCGACTTCAGATGAGCGGTAAGCAGATCCCGTAATTCCTGCATAGAAGTCCCGTTATTTTCCATGGAGGCTTCCGGCAGAAGGAAGGCCTGGCGGGTGGATACATACAGGTAGATGCAGCCTGGCTGTTCATAGACGCCGAAGATTTGTTCCCAGGAGAAAGCCACATGGTCCTTGACGGATTTGCCGCTGATGACATGGATGCCTTTTTCATCCAGCTTCACCGTGTAGGCCACGGCGGCGGAATTTAGTTTCAGGGCCTTGGACTGAAGCTTTAAGGAGCGGAAAAATGTACCGAAATAGACTGCCGGAACCCCAAAGCCCACTGCCAGAAGGACGGTTCCCAAAAACGCGGCGCTCTCTGTTCTTTCACGCATGAGAAAACAGATGAGGGAACAAAGCAGGAAGATGCCCGCGAAGACGGCGGGGGAAAGCCAGCGTTTCCTGAGCTTTAAGGTGTCAAATACGGCAAATCGGTAGAATGTGTTCGGGTCGATTCTGGAAGTGACGGTAATGGTATGAGACTGCATGAGTGC
The DNA here is from genome assembly GCA_022798105.1 of Hungatella sp. Lineage (GTDB taxonomy): Bacteria > Bacillota > Clostridia > Lachnospirales > Lachnospiraceae > UBA3402. Next base: position 17,522 of record JAAWLV010000047.1, on the reverse strand, counting down.
GGCTCCTTTCTGGATGGTGCCCGGTTTTTTCTTTTTCTATATGGTAACGTAAATTTCTGAAAACTACAAGCATAAAAATCGGCAGAGAGGTTACATTATAATGAAACCCATATGTCCCATTGGAGAAGGAGAGACGGTTTTAAACGGACATATGGGACTGCGGCTCACAGGGGCTTTGTGAGCCGCAGCGACAGGATAAAAAACATCTAAAAGACTAATATATTAGTTGACTAGTTTGTAAATTTGATCTATAATGGGATCATCAAATAAACCTGGCTCAAGTTCAGGAAAAAAGGAGATAAAAGCATATGAAAATGACATTCCGCTGGTATGGGGCCGACAGTGATTCCATCACATTGAAGCAGATCAGGCAGATTCCCGGCATGAGCGGCCTTATGGGGGTTCTTGATTACAAAGCGGCAGGCGAGGTGTGGACGGAGGAAGAGATTGAAAAGTATGTGAACGAGGTTCATGAGGCAGGGCTGGAGTGCGAAGTCATCGAGAGCGTGAATGTCCATGAGGACATTAAGATGGGGCTTCCCACCCGGGATGAGTATATTGCCAACTATATCGCCACCATCCGCAACCTGGCCAAGTACGGCATTAAGGTGATCGTGTACAATTTTATGCCTGTGCTTGACTGGCTCCGCACGGACCTGGCGCGGGTTATCGAGGAGGACGGTTCCAACAGCCTGTACTATGACGAGGCTGAGCTGGGCAATATGACTCCCCTTGAGATCGTGAAAAAGACGGCGGAGGACAGCAACGGATTTACCCTTCCGGGATGGGAGCCGGAGCGGCTGGCTGAGCTGGAGAAGACATTGAAGCAGTATGAGAGCATTACGCCGGACATGCTGAGGGATAATTACAAGTATTTCCTGGATGCCGTGATTCCGGTGTGCGAGGAAGTGGGCATTAAGATGGCGGTTCATCCCGACGACCCGGCATGGCCGATCTTCGGACTTCCCAGGATCTCCCACAGTCAGGAGGATTTCGATAAGATCGTGGCGCTTCACGACTCACCGGCCAACGCGCTGTGCCTCTGCACCGGGTCTCTGGGGTCCAATCCGGAGAATGACATTCCGGCTGTTATCCGCCACTTCGGTGAGATGGACCGCATCGCCTGCCTGCATATCCGCAATGTGAAGTATCTGGGATACCGCAGGTTCAGGGAGGCGCCTCACCTGTCACGGCAGGGCGATCTGGACATGTTTGAGATTGTGAAGGCTGTGTACGACACCTGTCCCCATGACATTTATGTCCGTCCGGACCACGGCAGGATGATCTGGGACGAGGTTGGCCGGCCGGGATACGGGCTGTACGACAGAGCCCTGGGGGCGACCTACCTTAACGGACTGTGGGAAGCCATTGAAAAGATGTCATAAGCCGGCAGGCTGAAACCGGCCTGTCTTTGGGATGATTGGCCGGGCCAAAGGGAACTGCAGCTAAAATTATGAAGATCAGAATAGAAAGAGCGGTGGGACGACATGAAGTTAAGCTATGAAGGATTAAAGGATAAAGAGGCATGGCAGCAGGCCGGGGCGGCCCTTCCTAAGTATGACTGGAAGGCCATGTGTGAGGCAACAAAGGAGGCTCCGGTCTGGGTACACTTTGGGGCCGGGAATATTTTCAGGGGATTTATCGCGGGGCTGCAGCAGAGACTTCTTGACCAGGGACTGGCAAAGAGCGGGATTGTGGCGGCGGAGACCTTTGACTATGATATCATTGATAAAATCTACTGGCCTCATGACAGCATGACGCTGATGGTAAGCCTTAAGCCTGACGGAAGTACGCAGAAGGAGGTTATCGCCTCCATTGCCCAGGGTGTGAAGGCCGACAGCTCAGATAAGGAGCAGTGGGAAACCTTAAAGAAAGTGTTCGAGAATCCGGCGCTGCAGATGGCAAGCTTTACCATCACAGAGAAGGGGTATGCCATCAGCGATATCCAGGGGAATCTGATGAAGGTGGTTGAAGAAGATATGGGGCAGGGGCCGGACAGGGCCCGCCATGCTATGAGCGTGGTGGCGGCGCTGATGTTTGCCAGGTTTCAGGCGGGAGCGGCGCCTGTGGCTCTGGTCAGCATGGACAACTGCAGCCACAACGGGGAGAAATTAAGAGGCAGTGTCCTTGCCATTGTGAAGGCGTGGAAGGAAAAAGGTCTGGTTCCGGCAGAGTTTGAAGCGTACATCAGCGACGAGGAGAAGGTTTCTTTCCCCTGGAGCATGATTGACAAGATTACGCCAAGGCCGGCTGAGGTTATTGAAAAGCAGCTTACAGACGCCGGGATTGAGGACATGGCTCCTGTTATTACCAGCAGGAACACCTACATTGCCCCCTTTGTCAACGCGGAGATTCCCCAGTATCTGGTGGTGGAGGACCGGTTCCCCAACGGTCGGCCGGCCCTTGAGAAGGCGGGAGTCTATATGACCACCAGAGATACGGTGAACATGACAGAGAGGATGAAGGTGACCACCTGCCTGAACCCGCTGCACACGGCGCTGGCCGTTTACGGGTGTGTTCTGGGGTATGACAGCATTGCCGCGGAGATGAAGGACGAGGAGCTTAAGAAGCTGGTGGAGCATATCGGCTATGACGAGGGTATGCCGGTGGTGACGGATCCGGGAATCATCAGCCCCATGGACTTTATCCATGAGGTGGTGGATCAGAGGCTGCCGAATCCCTTTATTCCGGACACGCCTCAGAGGATTGCCACGGATACCAGTCAGAAAGTGGCGATCCGGTTTGGGGAGACCATCAAGTCCTACATGGCAAGCGACAAGCTGGATACAAAGGATCTGACCTGTATTCCTCTGGCACTGGCGGGATGGCTTAGGTATCTGCTTGGCGTGGATGATAAGGGTCAGGAGATGGCAGTGAGCGCGGATCCGATGCTCCCACAGCTTCAGGAACAGTTAAAAGGCGTGAAGGCAGGGGAGCCGGATTCCTACAAAGGACAGCTTAAAGATATTTTATCTAACCCGGTAATCTTTGGAGTAAATCTGTACGATGCAGGGGTGGCGGAGAAAGTGGAGGCCATGTTCTGCGAGATGCTTGCAGGGCCGGGGGCTGTGCGTGCGGCTCTTAAGAAGTATGTATAGCAGTTGAGAAAGAAAAGAAATGCGCCGCTGACGCATTTCTTTTCGTACATGAAAGCAGGAGGCATGCAGTATGGCGCCCCTGCTGTGCAAAAAGACCTGATACAGGATGGGAGACGGGAAAAGGAGGTTCTGACCATGTTTGTGACGGAACAGATGGCAAGGGAAAACGGCCGGGATTATGCCCTGCGCATGCTTAAGGAAAACATCATCCGCCTGGAGATGGAACCCGGCAGCAGCATCAGCGACAGGGAAGTGGCGGCGCTTCTGTCGCTTTCCCGCACCCCGGTCAGGGAGGCGCTTTTGGAGCTGGCAAAAGCAAAGGTGGTGGACATTTATCCTCAGAAAGGCAGCGTGGTGTCCCTGATCGATTATGCTCTGGTGGAGGAGGCTTATTTTGTCCGGAGCGTTCTGGAGACGGCAGTGGTGGAACTGGCCTGTGAGAAGAGGGACGAGGCTTCTGTGGAGGAGTTGGATGCCAATGTGAAATTGCAGCGGTTCTACCAGCAGGATCGGGTTCTTGACAAGCTTTTGGAACTGGATGATGAGTTCCATCGCCTTCTGTTTAAGACTGCGGGGAAATTGCAGGCTTTTGAGATGATGAAAGGAATGATGGTGCATTTTGATCGGGTCAGGAACATGGCTCTTGGGACTTTGAAGGACAAAAGCCTGGTGGAGGACCATGGGAAGATTCTGGAGGCGGTGAGAGACGGAGACGGAGACAAAGCCAGGAAACTTATGGATCGGCATCTGAGGCGGTATCAGGTGGATGAGGAGGAAGTAAGAAGACGGTATCCCGGGTATTTTAAACCTGGGGCAGGAGGATGAACGAGATAGGATCGGCAGAGCAGCAGTGAGAGCGTCTGCCGGTTCTTTTTGTTTAGCGGGACTGCGCACAGGCTGCGCTGTCCGTATCAGCGTCCAAGTGCCAATTTACTGCTTTACGGAAATTCCAGTGAATAAAGCACCCGCTGTCTACGCCCTCTGCACGCCTGCGAAGCTAGCCGTAGGTACCACTACGCCGTCGCTTCGCAGACGTACAGCTGACACGAATATCAAGCACTATTTACTTCAAGATTAGTGCAACGATGTACTAGCCGTAGGCACCACTGCGCCGTCACTTTGCAGACAAAAGATGCCGCAGACATCCGGCACTTTATTCACCGTTATTTCCGCAATGCAGTACTTAGTTCGTTTCAGAATTATTTTATTTTTTCGTCAAGGGTCAGAAATTCGATAAGCATATTATCGAAGATATCTTTCTGATGCGGGGTCAGCACGATGGTTTTCAGCTTTTTCTTATTGTGAAATTCAATAAGCAGGGCATCTATAATCGCCATCTGTCTTTGAGTCAGTTCATTTATAGATATGGTGGCTCCCTTTTCCAGGCCGGCAAGTTCGTCCAAACTGGTGTGAAAGAAGGCAGCCATATTGATCAATGTCTCCAATGTGGGGAATTTCTGACCGCTTTCATATTTGGAAATCGAAGACTTGCTGAGATTCAGTTTTCTGGCAAGCTGGGTCTGGGTGATACCCCGTTCCGTACGAAGCTGCTTTATCTTTTCACCTAAATCATACATGGGCACCTCCATTCTGTACGGTTACAATTATAGGTTATGATTGTTGACTGATAATATACGAAGAATAATATAAATTTATCAAAAAGAAACTTGTGCCAAGACGGGATTCGCTTAAGTGATTGACATCGGATGTGAACAGTAGCATGTGATTTCAGAATATTTGCCGGCAGATAATTTTTCTTGCAACCGCAGGAATATAGTATATAATATAAAGATGTAGATGAAGCTTTTAACTTTAATACTACGGAAAGGCGGATTACACACATGAATCAAACTATTTATCTGGACAACGCGGCTACCACAAGGACGAAGCCCCAGGTTGTGGAGGCCATGCTGCCCTACTTTACCGAGCATTACGGCAACCCGTCCTCGGTATACGAATTTTCCGCTCCCTGCAAGCAGGCTATAGCCGGCGCCAGGGAGATCATAGCAAAGAGCCTGGGGGCGAAACCTAACGAGATTTATTTTACGGCAGGAGGGACCGAGTCTGACAACTGGGCCATCAAAGCTACGGCCGAGGCCTATGAGTCCAAAGGAAAACACATTATTACCAGTAAGATAGAGCACCACGGAGTGATTCACACCTGTGAATACCTGGAGAAGAGAGGGTTTGAGGTTACGTATGTGGATGTGGACGAAAATGGGATTATTAAGCTGGATGAGCTGAAAAAGGCTATCCGGCCGGATACGATCCTGATTTCTGTCATGTTTGCCAACAATGAGATCGGTACCATAGAGCCCATAAAGGAGATCGGAGCCATAGCCAGAGAGCACGGGATCCTCTTCCACACAGACGCAGTCCAGGCCTACGGCCATATACCCATCCATGTAGACGAGTACAATATCGACATGCTAAGCTCCAGCGCCCACAAGATAAACGGGCCAAAAGGCATAGGATTTTTGTATATCCGTACCGGGTTAAAGACCCGATCCTTTGTCCACGGCGGAGCCCAGGAGAGGAAGCGCCGGGGCGGTACGGAAAATGTGCCCGGAATCGTGGGATACGGCCGGGCGGCGGAGATTGCCATGGATTCCATGGAGGAGAGGGATAAAAAAGAGCGGGAGCTTAGGGATTACCTGATTGAGCGGGTCACCGCGGAGGTGCCTTACGTGCGGCTAAACGGCCACAGGACAAAAAGGCTCAGCAACAACGCCAATTTTGCCTTTCAGTTTATAGAGGGAGAATCCCTTCTCATTATGCTGGACGGCAGCGGGATCTGCGGTTCCAGCGGTTCGGCATGCACTTCCGGTTCCTTAGATCCGTCCCATGTGCTTTTGGCCATCGGGCTGCCCCATGAGATCGCCCACGGTTCATTGCGGCTTACAGTCAGCGAGGAGAATACCAGGGAGGAGATGGATTTTGTGGTGGAACGGATTAAGGAGATTGTAAAACGGTTGAGAGACATGTCGCCTCTGTATGAGGATTTTGTCAAAAACCAAAAACAGTAAACTTCCGAAAGAAAAGGAGAACATTTTATATGTATACAGAAAAAGTAATGGATCATTTTCAAAATCCCAGAAATGTGGGGGAGATTGAAAATGCCAGCGGTACGGGAACCGTGGGCAATGCCAAATGCGGGGATATCATGAGGATCTACCTGGATATTGACGAGAATCAGGTGATCCGCGATGTGAAGTTTAAAACCTTCGGCTGCGGCGCTGCCGTAGCCACCAGCAGCATGGCCACGGAGATGGTAAAAGGAAAGACGGTTCAGGAAGCCATGGAGGTCACCAACAAGGCGGTGATGGAAGCACTTGACGGTCTGCCTCCTGTGAAGGTGCACTGTTCACTGCTGGCCGAGGAGGCTATCCATGCGGCTCTCTGGGACTATGCGGAAAAAAACGGCATTACGATAGAGGGACTTGAGAAGCCCAAGTCGGATATCAGCGAACACGACGAGGATGAGGAATACTGAAACGTGTTCCCGAAGGAAACGATATGGATAACAGCAAAACAAAGGTAGTCATAGGTATGTCCGGGGGAGTGGACTCCTCCGCGGCAGCCTGGCTTCTGAAAGAACAGGGTTATGATGTTGTGGGCGTCACCATGCAGATATGGCAGGACGAGGATCCGGAGACCGTGGAAGAAAACGGAGGGTGCTGCGGCCTGAGCGCCGTGGAGGATGCCAGGAAAGCAGCCTGGCAGCTGGGGATTCCCTATTATGTGATGAATTTCAAAGAGGAGTTTTGCAGACATGTGATCCGGTACTTTATAGAGGAGTATGTGAAAGGGCGGACGCCGAACCCCTGTATTGCCTGCAACCGATATGTAAAGTGGGAGTCCCTTTTGAAGCGGAGCCTGGATATCGGGGCCCGGTATATTGCCACAGGCCACTACGCCCGGATAGAGAGGCTGGCCAACGGCCGGTATGCCCTGAAAAAGTCGGTCACTGCCGCCAAGGATCAGACGTATGCTTTATACAATCTGACCCAGTATCAGCTAAGTCATACGCTGATGCCTGTAGGCGGATACAGTAAGGAGGAGATCCGGCAGATTGCACAAAAGGCAGGGCTTAACGTGGCGGGGAAGCCGGACAGCCAGGAGATATGCTTTATTCCCGACCACGATTATGCGAAATTTATAAAAGAACAGTGGGGCAGGGAACTGCCGGAGGGAAACTTTGTGGATGTAAATGGAACTGTTTTGGGCCGGCACAGAGGAATCACCCACTATACTGTCGGCCAGAGAAAGGGGCTGAATCTTTCCATGGGCCGCCCGGTTTTTGTGACGGAGATCCGGCCGGAGACCAATGAGGTGGTCATTGGGGACAGCAAAGATGTATTTTCCGATGTGCTTACCTGTACAAAGCTTAACTGGATGGCAGTGGAGGAGCTCTTTGGGGAGGCCATGAAGGTAACGGCAAAGATACGCTACAGCCATAAAGGCGCGCCCTGCGTGATCAGGGAAATTGGGAAAGACCGGGTGGAATGCCGGTTTGAGGAGCCCCAGAGAGCCATTACGCCGGGACAGGCGGTGGTGTTTTATGATGGGGATTACGTTGTCGGGGGAGGTGTGATTGAATGAGACGAAAGAAAACAGCAGCGGCAGTTTGGGCGGCGGCAGTGATTGTGATGGTGGCAGGCGGCTGTCAGAAAAAGTATGAGGCCATCGATTTGAGGGGCGCGGAAACAGAGGCCGGAGCCCCGGCAGCCCGGGGAACAGATGCGGGCGGCCGGCTCTCAAATGAGGAAGAAGGGCTGCCACAAGAGACGGCGGCGATTCAGGCAGAAACAAGCATGCGGGAGCAGAATGTGGTGGGAGACACGGCGCCGGAATTTAAAGCTGTGGATGAGACCGTGTATGTCAGCGGGGATTCTGTCAATCTGAGGGCGTCGGCCAGTACCGGTTCCAGTGTGATGGCCGTGTCCAAAAAAGGGGACAAACTGCGCCGCACCGGGTATGCCAAGGAGTGGAGCCGGGTGGAATATGAGGGGATGACTTGCTATATCGCATCCAGATATGTAACTGACAGCGCTCCCCAACAGCCAGAAGGGCAAAGCCAGGAAGCCGGCGGGCAGGGAGCTTCGGACCAGAGCGGTATCGGGCTTGATCCTTCCTGGAAGTACGCGGAATTTTCCAAAATTAACGGGGGCAGTGCAAAGCTTTATAAGGCAGAGGGAAGCAGCAGGAAAGGCATTACGGTCTGCGTCAATGCGGGCCATGGAACAAGCGGCGGATCCGGAGTCAAAACCCTGTGCCATCCCGACGGCACGCCCAAGGTTACCGGGGGGACCACAGGGGCCGGGGCCACGTCTGCCGTGGCGGTTTCCGGCGGGATGACATTCTCAGACGGTACAGCCGAGGCAAAGGTTACGCTGGCGATGGCAAAGAAGCTGAAAGAAAAATTGCTGGCAGCAGGGTATGACGTGCTGATGATCCGGGAAAGTGATGATGTGCAGCTGGACAATATCGCCCGGACGGTGATTGCCAACAACTGTGCGGACTGCCATATTGCCCTTCACTGGGATTCCACCACCAGCAATAAAGGTGCCTTTTATATGAGTGTTCCCAATGTATCCTCCTACCGGAACATGGAGCCGGTAAAATCCAACTGGGAGAAACACAACAGGCTGGGGGAAAGCCTTGTTTCGGGGCTCAGGTCTGCAGGGGTGAAGATCTTTTCCGGGGGTTCCATGGAGATGGATCTGACCCAGACCTCGTTTTCTACCATCCCTTCTATTGATATTGAGCTGGGGGATAAGGCCTCAGACCACTCGGACGGTACTTTGGATACGCTGGCAGCCGGGCTTTTGGCAGGCGTTAACCAGTTTTTTGGGGCACAGTAACCGGGCGGCCGCTTTGTGCACGGTTCAACGGAGACGGAAGAAATGAGAATATTATAAAAACAAGCTGCTGCACGGACATCGTGCAGCAGCTTCATGAAAACGGAGACGGAGGGATTCGAACCCTCGTGCCGGGATGAACCGACAAACGCATTTCGAGTGCGCCGCGTTACGGCCGCTTCGCTACGTCTCCAAATTATGCCAACCACTGTATTATACACGAAAAAATTCGTTTTGAACAGTGGTTGGCATAAATTTTTTTGTATTTTATATGTTCAGGCCAAAATATCAATAGATCCCATCTCCATTCCCGAAAACTCTCCGGATATCATGCCGCCGGCATTTGTCAGGGAAGCAATGTCCGTGGAGGGGGACGCGGCGCTTAACAGGGAGGAGACAGTCTCGTTGAGAGCATTTTTCCCGTCGGCTGCCAGCTCCTTTAAAGCATACTCCCGCTCTTCCCTGCGGCGTTTTTTGCGCCGGGCTTTCAGTTCCTGTCGGATCTGTTTTTCTTTCTCCAGCTGGGCCTTCTTGGCTGCTTTTTTTGCCCGCTCTTCCAGGCCCTCCTCCTTGGCTAGGTGTTTCAGTTTTTTCTGGATGCGCTTGATCAGTTTTTCCATGCGCTTGACCTGCTGGGCATATTTCTTCGCGTCCTTGCCTTCGCTTGCAATGGCGCCCATCTTCAGATCAGCCAGGGCCCGCATAGCCTTGGAGAGAACCAGCTGGACATCCATGGTGGTTTCTGCCCTGGCAAGCATAGATGCAAGTTCGCCTACGGAGTTTTGAGGACCGGAGGACGTCATCCGAAAATCAGAATTAGAATCCGATTTTTTAGCTGAAGGGTCAGGGAGGGAACTGATATTTGGATCCGACTCTGCCCTGGGGGACTTGCCGGTCCGGGGAGACGGATATACAGCATTGTCAGGCTGCCAGTTTCTTGCCGTAACTTTCATGAAGAACCTCCTTTATATATTCATGGGGTTTATTTTTTCAATCAATACTTATATAACTTATATCGGCTAAACGGGCAAAAAGAAAACCAAATTGTGAAAATTTTGTGAACTAAAAGAGAATCCTTTGTGGGATACAGGGGATTCTTTTTTTGTGAAAAATAACAAAAAAAGATTGACAATATAAGACATTATGAGATATTATTGTTATAAGAAATACGTCACAAGATGTCTTATATCCATGATAATACTGCAAAGAATGACAGATGGGGGCGTGTACCTGAGAGGGATGCAGCGGGATTTGCCCTGAAAGGTTCTAAGCAGTATATCAGGAAAGCAAAAATTAGCAGTAGGAGGAAACAGCAAATGAAAAAAAGATTAAGCATCATGCTTGCCCTGACTGTGGTGTGTGCTTTGTCCGCGTGCGGCAAAGGAGGCGGGCCGAAATCAGCCGGCGGGGAAGAGACCACAGCCGGGGAGACCCAGGCAGGCACGGCGGCGCCCGGCGGGACAAAGAGCGAAGAAGGCGGGGAAAGCTCACCGGCGTCACAGGAAGGGCAAAAGGTACTTACCATCGCCCAGGGCGGAGATATCTCCACATTTGACCATCAGAACCATAACAACGGCGTCACAGGCACTGTCCTGTGCAATTTCAGCCATGGGCTGGTGGAGCGGGATGACAATAATGACTGGTGCTGCGTGCTGGCTGAAAGCTATGAGATGATTGACGATTCTACGTGGGAGTTTAAGCTGCGCAGGGATGTGACCTGGCATAACGGCGATCCCTTTACTGCCGCGGATGTCAAGTACACCTATGAGCGGGCAGCCAGAGATGATTCGCTGAAAGAGAACCATATTTTTGCCGTAATAGAGGAGGTTCAGATTGTAGATGACCATACGGTCCGTTTCGTGACCGATGGACCCTATCCCACCATGCTGTCCCTGCTTTCCAAAAACGGAAGCCAGGTTTTGCCGTCCAGGTACATTGAGGAAAACGGGATGGATTACTACTTGAGCAATCCTGTGGGATGCGGCCCGTATAAATATAAGGAATGGATAAAAGATAATGTAGTGGTTCTGGAGCGCTATGACGATTATTTTGGCGGGGCGCCTTACTGGGACGAGGTCAGGTTCCGCGCGATCCCGGAGGCGTCCACCAGAGTGGCGGAGCTTTTGGCAGGCAATGTGGATATTATCGTTAATGTACCGACCAACGAGTGGGATCGGGTGGATCAGAATGACGGAACGGAGATGGTGCTGGGAGGCGGAACCCGTATCTTTAACGTGATCATGAAATATAACACCAGTCCCACACAAAACCATGATATCCGTCAGGCCGTGGCCTATGCCCTGGATTCAGAGCTGATTATCAACACAGTGCTTAAGGGCGCCGGGACTTCCTGCTATACCCGCATTGCCCCCGGTGTGTTCGGGCAGGATGAAAGCCTTTACGGAATTCAGAAATTTGATTTGGACAAGGCAAAGGAACTGATTGCCGGATCCGGATACAGCGGGGAGGAGATTGAGTTTTTGGTTCCGTCGGGACGATACCTGATGGATGCGGAGGTAGGGGAGGTTGTGGCAGCCATGCTGACGCAGGCGGGCTTAAATATTAAGCTGAATGTCCTGGAGTGGAGCGCCTACATCAACAAATTCAATGCCGGCGAATTTAACGGAATGGCCCTGATTGCTTACGGCGACGACTTTTTTGACGCGTCCTACGGTATGAACGAATACCGCACCGAGAACTGCACTCCTATCAGCTGCTACGGTACAGAAGAATACGATCAGCTGTATCTGGATGCCTTAAATAACATGGATCTGGACAGCCGCAGGGAGCAGCTGGTGAATATGCAGCAGATGATTTTTGTGGATGAGTGTGTTCAGGCACCGTTTATCCATTTAAGCGTTCCTTATGCTATCAATTCAAGAATCAATTTCAAGAGCCGTATTGACGAGCAGTTTTATGCAGAGCGCATCACGTTAAAGTAAAATGAAAAGGGCCGGGGCCGGATGAAAATGTTTGGTAAAAAGCATTTATGCAGGTTCCGGCCCTGTTTTTTGGAGGGTTTGACATGGGAAGGTATTTAGGAAAACGATTACTGCAGATGATACCGGTGCTGTTAATACTGACCTTTATCATATTCAGCCTGGTATATGTTGCGGGGGATCCGGTGGCGTTAATGCTTCCGCCGGAGGCAGGGGAGGCGGCCAAGGCTTCCCTGCGTCAGGCTTTGGGACTGGATAAGCCGTTCTATGTACAGTTTCTGATCTACATTACAAACCTGCTTAGGGGAGATTTCGGCAGATCCTATGAATACAATCAGGACGCTCTTTCTCTGGTGCTGGAGCGTCTTCCCTATTCGGTGGAGCTGGCCGTGACGGCACTCTTTGTGTCCATAGTACTGGGGGTATGCCTGGGGATTGCCTCGGCACATTTTAAGGATACGCCATTTGATCTTCTGGTCAGCGGATTTTCGGCCCTGGGGCAGGCGCTGCCAAGTTTCTGGATAGCCATTATGCTTATATTGATTTTTGCCGTCAAGTGGAAAATTCTTCCGGTTTCCGGTTCCGGGACATGGAAAAACCTGGTGCTGCCGGCCGCGACGCTGACCATACTTACATCGGCTAAAATCGTGCCCCTGATCCGGTCTAACATGATAGACGTCATGCATCAGGATTATATCCGGACGGCAAAGAGCAAGGGGCTGAAAAGCAGTACGATTATTTTCAAGCACGCGTTTAAAAATACGCTGGTGCCGGTGGTGACGATTATTGCCATGCAGATTCCGACTCTTATCGGCGGGGCACTTATAACGGAGACGATTTTTGCCTGGCCCGGCCTTGGCATGCTGATCTACAGAGGGGTGGCCAATCTGGATATGACGGTAGTGCAGGCAGGGGTTATTACGGTAGCTCTCATTACCATACTGGCCAACCTCATCTCGGATATCACCTACTGCCTGATTGATCCCAATATAAAATATTAAAGGAGACGGCAAGAAGCTATGAAAGAAACCAAACGATTTTTTAAGCTGCTGTTTCGAAGCAGCACGGGAACGGCGGGATTTATCATTGTGCTGTTTATCTGCCTTAGCGCCGTCTTTGCCAAATGGCTGGCGCCCTTTGATCCGGCAGCTATGGATCTGATGAATATGACCAAGCCTCCCTTTTGGATGGATGGAGGGGATCTGCACAATCTTTTGGGTACGGACAACCTGGGAAGAGATATTTTTTCGAGAATGCTTTACGGGGCGCAGATTTCGCTGGTGGTGGGAATTTTGGCCACTCTGGCATCGGGGGTTATCGGTATGGCCCTGGGGGTGGTGTCCGGTTATTTCGGAGGCGTGGTGGATCACCTGATTATGAGGATCGCGGATGCGGTGTACGCTATCCCGGGGATCCTTTTAGCCCTTGTAACCCTGATGGTTATTCGAAGCTCCGGAATCACTACACTGGTCATCGTCATCGCGGCTATTTCCTGGGTTCCCTATGCCAGGCTTCTGCGGGCGGAGGTGCTGCAGCTGAAAAACAAAGAATTTGTCAAGGCATCCAGAACCATCGGGGCTTCGGATGGCTATATTATCCTGGAGCACATCCTTCCAAATGTCTGGCCTTCTTTTATTGTGGTATCCACCATGTCCATGGCGGGGAGTATTATTACGGAGGCTTCCTTAAGCTTTCTGGGGGTGGGCATTCAGCCGCCGCTGGTTTCATGGGGAGGGATGCTCAGCGACGGGCGGGTGCTTTTGGCAACCCACTGGTGGGTGGCTACCTTTCCCGGGATTATGATAACCGCTGCCATCCTGGGAATTACATTTTTAGGCAACTGGTTAAGAGACGTGCTGGATCCCCATAACAAGGGGCTGTAGGGAGGAGATTGGCCATGGAAAATCATGTATTGTTGGATGTTAAGAATTTAAGTGTAAAATTCAAAACCCTGGACGGCGTGGTGACTGCCATTGAGAATATTTCCTTTCAGGTGAACCGGGGGGAGGTTTTGTGCCTGGTGGGAGAATCCGGCTGCGGAAAAAGCCTTACCTCTCTCTCGGTTATGGGGCTGGTGGAGAAGCCGGGAATTGCCCGTGCCGGCGCCATTGTTTTTGACGGGGAGGATATAGCCGGATATTCCCAGGAACAGATGCGCAAAATACGGGGGGACAAGCTTTCCATGATCTTCCAGGAACCGCTGACATCCCTTAATCCTCTGTTTACGGTGGGAAATCAGATGGATGAGGTGTTTCGCCTTCACAGGGGAATGAATAGGGCAGAATCCCGCCAAAAGAGTATAGAGATGCTGAGGATTGTGGGGATTTTGGCACCTGAAAATGTGTACAGGCGGTATCCGGGGGCATTGAGCGGCGGAATGCGCCAAAGGGTTATGATTGCCATGGCCCTGTCCTGCCGGCCAAGGCTTTTGATTGCGGACGAACCCACGACCGCTCTGGACGTTACCATTCAGAAACAGATTTTAAAATTAATGCGGGATCTGCAGAGGGAACTTGGCACGTCGATTATTTTAATTACCCACGATTTGAGCGTTGTGGCGGAGATGGCCGACAGGGTAGCGGTTATGTATGCCGGCGAGATCGCGGAACAGGCAGATGTGCGCGATCTTTTCGGCAGACCCCGCCACCCGTATACGGAAGGCCTGCTGAAAAGCACGATCCGGCTGGGGGAGAAGAGCAGGCGGCTTGCAGCCATCAAGGGGACTGTGCCCGGTATTTCCAATATGCCTTCAGGGTGCAGGTTTCATCCCAGATGCCCCCATGCACAGGAAAGGTGCAAAAGGGAAGTTCCGGAGCTGGCCTCTGTAAGTGAAAATCATCTGGTCAAATGCCATTTCGCAAATTCAGAGGACAGAAGAGGGGAGGGTGTCAATGGATAAACAGGATTACAGGACAAAGTATCTGCTGGAGGTGGAAAACCTGAACGTGCAGTTTCCTGTGGGGAGCGGCTTTCTGAGGAGAAAGCAGATGTTAAAAGCCGTTGACGGTGTCAGCTTTCGGATAAAGCCGGGGGAAACCCTGGGAATCGTAGGAGAATCCGGCTGCGGAAAATCCACCATAGGAAATACAATTATCCGACTGCTGAAAGAGACGGAGGGGAGGATCCTCTTTGGGGGGACGGATATTACCAAACTGTCGGGGAGAGATTTGAACCCTTACCGGAGACGGATGCAGATGATCTTTCAGGATCCTTTTTCATCTCTGAATCCCAGGAAAAAGGTATTTGATATCATTGCAGAGCCTTTCAGGGTTCAGACCAATTTGAGCCGGGGGGAGATAAAAGATAAAATATATGGTATGATGGAGCTTGTAGGGCTTGATCGGGAGTATGCAGGGCGGTATCCCCACGAATTTTCAGGAGGGCAGCGGCAGCGGATCGGCATTGCCCGGGCTCTGGCATTGAAGCCGGAGCTGGTAATCTGCGACGAACCGGTCTCCGCGCTGGATGTATCGATTCAGGCGCAGATATTAAACCTGCTGAAGGATTTGCAGGAGGAATTAAAGCTTACTTATATATTCATTGCTCACGGAATGCCGGCTGTCCAGTATATCAGCGACCGGATTGCGGTTATGTATCTGGGGAAGATCATGGAGATTGCCCCGGCACAGCAGCTGTTTTCCCATACCATGCATCCCTACACAAAGGGGCTTTTGTCGGCCATCCCCATTCCGGATCCCCTTTTGCGTGATGAGAGGCAGGAGTCCATACTGGAGGGGGATCTTCCAAGCCCTCTTAATCTGCCCGGAGGGTGCAGGTTCTGCTCCCGGTGCCGGTATGCCACGGCACTGTGCAGGGAGAGGGAGCCGGAGTTTACACAGACAGAACCGGAGCATTTTGTGTGCTGCCATTTTCCGTTGGGATAAAACGAGGAGGATAAAGATGATTTCTGAAAAATATGCGGATCAGATAGGGGAGTATGCCAGGGCTCACAGACAGGAGCTGGTGGATACGGTAATTCGGCTTATTGGAGTGCCCAGTGTAAAGGGGGAGGCGCTGCCGGGGATGCCGTTCGGGGAAAACTGCGCCAAGGCCTTAAAGGAGGGGATGGCTGTCTGCCGGGAGTACGGGATGGATGTGGAGAACCATGATAATTATGCGGCCAGCGCCACCTGGGGGCAGGGGGATCGGGAAATCGGCTTTGTGGCCCATCTGGACGTGGTGCCGGCGGGAGACGGATGGGAGAGCGATCCTTTTACGGGAATTGAGAGGGACGGGTTTATCGTGGGGAGAGGCTCCAGGGACAATAAGGCCGGTTTCGGGGCGGCGCTTATGGCCGTGAACTGTATCCGGGATCTGGGGATTCCCATTAGATCGTCCCTGCGGCTGATTATGGGAAGCGATGAGGAAAGCGGCATGTCGGATATGGAGTACTATGTGAAAAACTGCCATGTGCCGGATTTTTCCATTGTGACCGACTGCCTGTTCCCTGTAGCCCACGGGGAGAAGGGGCGGCTTTGCGGGGATATCATAATCGGCATGGATACGGACATTCTGCGGATAGAAGGCGGGGAAGCCCCCAATATTATACCCTCCATGTGTACGGCTTTTATCAAAACCGGGGAGGGCGGGCAGGATCTGATTCAGGCGAAGGCAGACAAGTATGAGGGGCTATGGACAAGCCCGGCCGAGGGAGGGGTGATTGTTACGGCCCGGGGTGTTTGCGCCCATGCGTCGGAGCCGGAGAAAGGGATAAATGCTATCTGGAAGCTGGCTTCATTTCTGTATGATGAGGAGGTGGTTTCGGGCCGTGAGAGGGAGGCCATGGGATTTATTAAAGAAGCCTTCGGATATTATTACGGCGAGTACTTCGGTATCTCTTATGAAGATAAAGAATCGGGAAAGACGACTTTGATTACAGGTATGGCGTTGTCCCAAGAGGGGGAACTGAGGGTAACGATTGACTGCAGGTACAGCGTGACAGATAAAAAAGAACGGTTTATGCCTGTTTTTTACGGCCGGCTCAGGGAACTGGGGTATGAGTTCCAACTGATGGGGCTGACAGACTCCCACTATATCCCGGGGGATCATCCGGCGGCGCAGAAGCTGACGGAGGTGTTTAACTGGGCGGCGGGGGAGGATAAGGCTCCCTATGTGCTGGCAGGAGGAACTTATGCCAGCAAGATTCCAAATTCCGTCGCCTTCGGGCCGGGAAATGCAAAGGAGAGATTTCCCTACGGCCGCGGCCGCGGGGATGCCCACCAGCCTGACGAAAGCCAGGATATCGGTTATCTGGTGGACGCGGTGAAGATCTATGCCATGGCGATCATTGAGCTTGATCAGATTCTGCATCCGTCTTACAGAGAGGACGATCAGCCGGCTGCGTTTGCTGAGGGCAGGAAAAGCAAAAAGCAGGGATTTTAGACAGCGTTGAGGAATAAAAATTTTACGCAATAAATCTGTGCATAATCCCATTCTTTGTGTAAAATAGAAAAAGAAATTTTACGCAAAGAGAGGGATTATGGATGAAGAAGGCGGAATGGCTTAGAAAAGCGGTAAAACGGAAACTCAAAGAAAGAGATAAGGGAGTTGTTGATTTCATTTGGATTATGAGACATTTCTTTGGACATCTGAGGGACTGGATTGAGGAAATGGAAGATCCCCGC
>JAAWLV010000046.1 GCA_022798105.1 Hungatella sp. | reverse complement strand
CCCCTGCCAAGGAGTGCCGGCCGCGGGACTTGAACCCGCACGGTATCGCTACCAATGGATTTTGAGTCCACCTCGTCTGCCATTCCGACAGGCCGGCTTTGCTTCCTGCAACGAAGACAATTCTAACACAATTCTTCTGATTTGGCAAGCATATTTTCCACTTTATCGAAACTTTTTATTTTGATGATTATTGTTCACCGGTGTCCAGTAGGCAGTAACTTTTGATAATTGCAACCGTTCAGATACCCCTTGAACTGTTATGACATACAGACGGCTATTTAAAATCGCCTGCGGCGGTGCGCCCTACACTTATGATTCTGCAAGGCACAGAAACGCTGCCAGATTCCCTCTCTCCTCCCCTGCAAACCGGTGGGAAAACAGATACCGGGGATTGCATCTGGTACAGATATCCGTCACCTGAATATGCTCCGGCAAAACCCCTGCCTCCCTCAGGACAATCTCGTTGCATTTCCAGAGGTCAAGCTGGAATTTTCCGTTCTCTTTCCCGTAAAACAGTTCCTTCCACCAGCGGCTGTCAAATTCCTCCCGGAATTTCTCAATCACTTCCTCCCCAACCTCGAAACAATCCCCGCAGATGCTGGGGCCCACACAGGCCAGCACATCCTCCGGCCTGGTGCCGAACGCCTCCTCCATGGCCTCAAGGGTCACCCTTCCCATGCGCCCCACGGTTCCCCGCCAGCCTGAGTGGCTAAGACCTATGGCCTTATGTGCCGGATCCAGAAAGTACAGAGGGACACAGTCCGCAAAAAACGTTACCAGGGTCATCCCCGGGACATCGGTAATAAGCCCGTCCACATCCCGGTAATCCCGCTCCCTGAAAATCCCTTTGCCGCCGTCCTCCCCGGTCACCCGCCTCACATTGGTCGTGTGGGTCTGGTAGGTTAGAACCATCCGCTCCATATCCACCCCCAGGGCATCTGCCATGCGCCGGTAATTCTCCCGCACATGGTCCGGATTGTCCCCTCTGGTAAAGCTTAAATTCATGGAAGCGAATTTCCCCTGGCTCACACCGCCGATTCTGGTGGCAAACCCGTGGGAAACCATGCCGCTGGACGCCAAAAGGGGAAAGGACAGATAGTGGACGCCGTTTTTCTCCACATCCTCCATGGCAAAAGTTTCCTTCTTTCCCTTGCGAATCCAATTCAGTTGTTCCATCCTCAGCGCTCCTCTCTCCCCTTCCAGGCCTACTCCATGGCCTCATTGATCTTCACAAAATGAATGTGATCCTCCCAGACGCCGTTAATCTTCAAATACTTCCTGGAAGTCCCCTCATTGACAAAGCCGCACTTTTCCACAACCCCTATGGAGGCTTTGTTTCTCGGCATAATATTCCCTTCGATCCGGTGAAGCCCCAGGCTTTCAAAGGCATACCTGACCACCTCATTGACCGTTTCCGTCATAAGGCCCCTCCGGAGATAATCTTTATCCAGCTGATACCCCATAAAGCAGGAGCAAAAAGGTCCCATAACCACATTGTTCAAAGCTGCAAACCCAATGATCAGCCCCTCGTCCTCTTTCGGGGAAATATAAAAGCGGTATCCCTTGCCATCCTCCCAGTCCTTTGCCTGCTGCCTCAGAGCCTCCTCCTGAAAAGAACGGGAATAGTATTTCTCCTCCCTGGCGGGCTCAAAGCACTCCATAAACTCCCGGTTTCTGCGCAGGTAATCTGCAACGCGCTGCGGATCGGCGCCTGCAGGGGACAAAAGGTACAATCTTTTTGTTTCCAATGTCATATTTTTCCTCCTTTGAACTCCTGTGTATGCTCTAAACCTCTTTGTGCCTGATTTTGTGAGATGATTCTCTGTCAGATGTGTATTGCTGTCTGTTTCTGTCAAAATACGTCCCGCATCAGGAAAATCTCCTCCCCCACAATACTCACCACATCAAATCTGCAGGGCACATCCTGCTTATACCCCCGGCGGTAAAGATACCAGGAAGCCGTGCGGCGGATCTTCTGCTGCTTCCGGGCAGACACTGCCTCCTCCGGGTATCCGCTCTTAATGTCCCTTCGGTATTTTACCTCCACAAAGACCAGATACACCCCTTCCCTTGCCACAAGGTCAATCTCCCCGAAGCGGTCCCTGAAATTGCATTCCACAATCTCATAGCCCTGCCCCCTCAGATACTCTGCCGCCACCTGTTCGTAGCGGCTGCCTGTCTCCCGTCTATTCTGAGGTTTTTGTCCCACGTTTCTCCTCCAGATGAAAATTCTTTAAAAATGTCCGCCTGTGGATGGGGCAGGGGCCGTATTCCCGCAAAGCCTCTATGTGGGCGGCCGTCCCGTAACCCTTGTGCTTCCCGAATCCGTACTCCGGATACAGGCTGTCGTACTGAATCATCATCCTGTCCCTGGTCACCTTGGCCAGAATACTGGCAGCGGCAATTGACACGCTTTTTGCATCCCCCTTCACAATGGGCACCTGCTCCATATGAAGCCCCGGTATCACCACCGCGTCGTTTAGAAGAATGTCAGGCCTGACCCCCAGCTTGTCCACAGCCTGCCTCATGGCCTCATAGGTGGCCTGCAGGATATTGATCTCGTCAATGCGGCCCGGGGACGCCATGCCGATGCCCCAGGCTTTGGCCTTCTCTGTGATCTCCTGAAAAAGCATCTCCCGTTTCTTCTCGGAAAGCTTTTTGGAATCATTTAAATACAGGATCCGGCAGTCTTCAGGAAGAACCACCGCGGCAGCCACCACCGGCCCTGCCAGAGGACCCCTGCCGGCCTCGTCAATGCCGCAGCAGATACATGTGCCGGCCTTATACTTATTCTCGTACTCCCTCATGGCCTCTAAGCGGGCCAGCTCCCTCTCCAGTTTCTCTCCGGTTAACGGTTTTACTGCCATAACAGTCCCCTCCCCTTTCTCCCCAAGGTCTTTACACCGGCGGAAGCTCCAGGGTAATCCTGCCAAGCCTCCCGCTTCTGAAATCATCCAACAAAAGGTCGGAGGCCTTTTGCCAGTCGCTTTGGCCGCCCTTTATCAGACACCCCCGCACTCTGGCGATGTCCTCCAATATCCGGCCGCACTCTTCCTGGGTGATATCTTCCTCCTCAGTCTCCCCGTCTGTGTGCCCGCCGGCAGGTTCCCCGGAGCCCGCCCTCACATCCACCCCGTACCGCTCCTTAATGGTTTCGGGACACCGCTGTCCCAGAAGCCGGATAAGCTCCATGGCCAGCTGCTGCCTGTCCAGGATCTGATCGTTGATGGAGCCGATAAGAGCCAGGTGGAGCCCCACCTCCTCACTCTCAAACCTGGGCCACAAAATCCCCGGCGTGTCCAGAAGCTCCAGGCTCTTGTTAAGCCGGATCCACTGGTTTCCTTTGGTCACCCCCGGCTTATTGCCCGTCTTTGCACAGGCCTTGCCTGCATAGGAGTTGATGAAGGTGGATTTCCCCACATTGGGTATCCCAACCACCATGGCCCTCACAGGCCGGTTCAAAATCCCCCTCTTTCTGTCCCTCTCAATCTTCTCCCTGCAGGCCTCCAAAACCGCTGCCTGGATCTGCTTTAAGCCGGCTCTGCTTCTGGAATCCAGCTTTACCGCCTGATATCCCTGGCTTTTAAACCACCGGAGCCAGGCATCATTCCCCCCGTCGCCGGCAAGATCCGCCTTGTTGAGAAGCACAAGCCTGGCTTTTTGCCGCCCCAGCTGATCAATGTCCGGATTCCTGCTGGAAACAGGCACCCTGGCATCCACCAGCTCAATGATCAGATCAATAAGCTTTATATCCTCTTTCATAGCCCGCTTGGCCTTGGTCATATGACCGGGGTACCACTGTATATTCATAATCCGCTCCTATTCTATAAATCCTATATTCAAAAACGGCATCAGACGCAGCCAGATTTTTCCCTGAATCTGATCCCTCTTAACATTCCCTATATTGGCAAAACGGCTGTCCTCGCTTCCGTCCCGGTTATCGCCCATAAGGAAATATTCGTCTTCCCCAAGGGTAACCGGGTTCTCCGCCAGTCCCGGAAGAACCGCCCGTCCAAGTTCTCCCTCAGCCCTAAGCCGCTGCCCGTCTATATACACGAACCCGTCTACAATCTGGACTTCCTCCCCCGGAAGCCCGATAATCCTCTTTATATTGGACTTGTGATCCTCCCTCTCAAACATGACTACGTCAAACCGCCCGGGACTTCCGAAGTCATAGGAAAGCCTGTCCATCAGCACCACGTCCTCCCCTTCCAGCAGAGGGGCCATGGACTGTCCTGCGACTTTTATCTGGGTGCCAAACCCGTATACCGCAAACCAGGCCAGGGAGATAACCACCACAATATCCACAATCCATCTGATCACCCTTCTCAAAGGGGTCGTCTCTTCTACCTGATAAAATTCCAACCTTACACCTGCCTGTCATAGGACGGTGCCCCGAAACAAGGGATACCTCCGTGCACCGTCAGCACATCTCTTTATGATAAGAAAAGGACAATAAATATGCTTTATTGTCCCTTGGCTGCATCTGAAATAAATTACTTTACCAACTCTTTTACCTTGGCGGCCTTGCCCACTCTGTCTCTCAAGTAGTACAGTTTCGCTCTCCTTACCTTACCTCTTCTGACAACCTCGATATTGTCAACAAAGGGGGAATGTACCGGCCATGTCTTCTCAACACCGATGCCGTTGGAGTTCTTTCTTACGGTAAAGGTTTCTCTTGCCCCGCCGTTCTGTCTCTTGATAACCGTGCCCTCGAATACCTGGATTCTCTCCCGGTTACCCTCTTTGATCTTGTTGTACACCCTTACGGTATCTCCAACATGAAACTCCGGCACAGATGCCTTTAACTGAGTTGCTTCGATGCTTTTAATAATCTCGTTCACTCTGGAACCTCCTTAAAATATGTTTGATGTTCTTAATACCCGCACTCCGGTAACAGAGGACCATCTCTTATTTTGAAAACCAATTTATTCTAACACAGGATCTGCGGGTGCGCAAGCACTTTTTCCTGTTTTACAGTGTTTACAGTGTTTTTTCGGCAATCCTGTTACTGCTGCAGACGTATATGCCCATTTAAAATCGCCTGGGTTGGTTCAATCGCTCCACTATTTTAAGTGTCCGGCCCCGAACACTCCTGCTGCCGGATGCTTCGGCGCAGTTCCTCCAGATATGCCTGCTCCTTTTTCGTCAGATTCGCCCCGGCCAAAAGATCCGGCCGCCTCTCCAGAGTACGCTTTATGGATTCCTGCCGTCTCCAGGCCTCAATGTTCTTATGATGCCCGGACAAAAGCACTTCCGGAACCCGCATCCCCTCATAAACCTCCGGCCGGGTATACTGGGGATACTCTAACAGATTGTCGTAAAAGGATTCAATCTCGGCGGATTCATCATTGTTGAGGACCCCCGGAACCAGACGGGAAATACAGTCGATCATCACCATGGCCGGCAGTTCTCCTCCTGTCAGCACATAGTCCCCCACGGACAGATAATCCGTCACGATCCGGGACAATGCCCGCTCGTCGATCCCCTCATAATGGCCGCAGAGAAACACCAGATCCTCCTCCCGGGCCAGTTCCTTTGCAATGGACTGGTTGAAAACCTTCCCCTGGGGGGTCATGTACAGCACCCTGGGACGCCTGCCAAGCTTCACGCACAGATCCTCATAGCAGTCGCACACCGGCCCCGGCTGCATCACCATCCCGGCTCCGCCGCCGTAAGGAGCGTCGTCCACATGCCTGTGCTTATCCCTGGAATAGTCCCGTATATTGACCGCGTCAATACGTATGATTCCCTTCTGTGCAGCTCTCCCGATAATGCTGGTGTTAAGCCCTTCCAGCACCATCTCGGGAAACAACGTGAGAATGTGGTAATTCATGGCCCGTCCGTCCTTTCTTCCTCCGGCTACAAATCCAAAAGCCCGTCCAAAACATGGACAAGGACTTTCCCGGCATCCAGATCCACCTGAAGGATACACTGCTTAATCGCAGGCAAAAGCACCTGTTTCCCGTTTTCCATGGTCACCTCGTACACATCATTGGCCCCGGTCTTAAGGACGTCCGTCAGGCTTCCCAGCCTTTCCCCCTGGTCGGTGAAGACCTCAAGCCCAATGAGATCCGCGATGAAATTTTCATCCGGCCCCAGCTTTACGGCATGATCCCTGGTAACCAAAAGATCCTTGCCCTTGTAGATCTCAATCTCATTTATAGTATCATAGCCTTTGAATTTCAGGATCACCATGTTTTTGAAGAACTTCACCTGAGCAATCTCCATGGTCTTTAACTCTTTTCCCGTATCCAAAAGCACTTCTTTCAATTTTTTAAACCGTCCGGCATCGTCCGTGGTGGGAAATACTTTCACTTCCCCGCGGACTCCATGGGTGGATGTGATGACGCCCACCCTCAGCGTATCTTCCATAAACCTCTTCCTTTTCCAAGATCACGCCGGGGATAAATAAGACCGTCTTCCCGTAAAGGGCGGCGGTCTTAGATGTCCTACTGGATCTCAACAACTACTTTTTTCTCTTCCTTCGAGGCTGCTGCCTTGACAACAGAGCGAATAGCTTTGGCGATTCTCCCCTGTTTTCCGATTACCTTCCCCATGTCGGAAGGCGCCACCTTAAGTTCCAGGATGGTCTCGCCGTTCTTCTCAGTCTCCGTCACGGTGACTTCTTCGGGATGTTCCACAAGGGCCTTGGCCATTACTTCAACTAGTTCTTTCATATCCCTCACCTCAGCTTACTCAATGCCGGCGATCTTCAAAAGCTTGCCAACCGTCTCTGTAGGCTGTGCACCTGTTGCCAGCCACTTCTTGGCCTTCTCCTCGTTGAACTTGATTACGCTGGGCTCCTGGTTCGGATCGTAGTAACCAACCTCTTCAATGAACTTACCGTCTCTTGGAGATCTGGAATCTGCAACAACAACTCTATAGAAAGGAGCTTTCTTATGTCCCATCCTTCTTAATCTCATCTTTACTGCCATGCCTGTCTCACCTCCTCATTCCATGGTATATCTTCTGTTTCTTTATAGACAAAAACAGGAAACCTGTTTTGCTAACAAATATTAAAAGGGCATCTTAAGTTTTCCGAACATACCGCCCAGACCGCCCCGCCGCTTTCCGCCCATCATGCCGGGAAGCTGCTTCATCATCTTTTTCATCTGATCAAACTGCTTTACAATGCGGTTCACTTCCTGAATGCCCACGCCGGCGCCTTTGGCAATGCGCTGTTTTCTGGAGGGATTTAATATAGAAGGATTCGCCCTCTCCTCCTTGGTCATGGAGAGGATAATGGCCTCCACCCGGTTCATGGCAGAATCGTCAATCTCCATGTCCCCCTTCATCTGGGGCATCCCGGGCATCATGCTCATAATGCTGGCCATGCCGCCCATCTTCTTAATCTGGTTCATCTGATCCAGGAAATCATTAAAGTCAAACTCCGCCTTCTTAAGCTTCTGCGTAAGCTCCCTGGCCTTCTCCTGATCTACCTCCAGCTCGGCCTTCTCGATGAGGGACAGGATATCCCCCATTCCCAAAATCCTGGAAGCCATGCGGTCGGGATAAAACTGCTCCAGGTCGGAAAGCTTCTCTCCCATACCGATATACAGAATCGGTTTTCCGGTTACAGCTTTGATGGACAGGGCCGCACCGCCTCTGGTGTCGCCGTCCAGCTTGGTCAGAATGACACCGTCGATCCCGATCTTATTCTCAAAACTCTCCGCCACGTTAACCGCATCCTGGCCGGTCATGGCGTCCACAATAAGAAGGGTCTGGTAAACGTCCAGGGCTTCTTTTATACCCACCAGCTCATCCATCATGGCCTCGTCAATGTGAAGCCGTCCCGCCGTGTCGAGAATCACCACATTAAAACCGTTTTTCTGGGCGTGCTCCACAGCCGCCTTGGCGATATTCACCGGGTTCTGGTTGCTGCCCATGGAAAACACGGAAACTCCCTGCTTCTCTCCGTTGATCTTAAGCTGTTCAATGGCCGCCGGACGGTACACGTCGCAGGCTGCCAGAAGGGGCTTTCTTCCCCTGGACTTAAGCTTCCCGGCGATCTTGGCCGTGGTGGTGGTCTTACCTGCACCCTGAAGGCCCGCCATCATAATAACCGTGATTTCATTGGAAGGTTTCAGAGCGATCTCCGTGGTCTCGGAGCCCATAAGGTTTATCAGTTCTTCATGGACGATCTTCACCACCATCTGCCCTGGGGTCAGGCTGTTTAACACATCCTGGCCGACGGCCCGCTCCTGCACGGAGCCGATGAACTGCTTCACCACCTTAAAACTTACGTCCGCCTCCAAGAGGGCCATCTTTACCTCTTTTAAGGCTGCTTTCACGTCCGCCTCGCTGAGACGTCCCTTGCCCCGCAGGTTCTTGAATACATTCTGCAATTTATCCGATAAACTCTCAAATGCCATAACTCCGCGTATCCCTCCTGCCAGAGTGTGAAATCCTTTTTTCGTTCACCTGTGTTATCATACACGAAATGCCGCCGGGTGTCAAGTGTTTTTTCTTGACAGGTTTTCTTTTTCTTTTAAGCAGGATATGCTATTTGAAATCCCTCTAGTACATCGTTGCACTAGATCTCCACAATCCGCCTGGCCGCCTCCTTCGCTTCCTCCAAAAAGGCCGCCTTCTGCTCCCTCTGGTAGCTATCCAGCAGCCCTTCTATCTGTCCCGCAAGCTTTTTCGTCACCTGAAATTTCTCCACCAGATGGAGTTTTCCCTCATACCCCTCCAGGATCCTGTCGCAGCGTTTCACCAGGTCATGGACCCCCTGTCGGCTGATCCCCTGATCCTGGGCGATCTCGCTTAAAGATAAATCATTAAACACAACATCCTCGTAAATATGCCGCTGATGCTCCGTCAGCAGCTCCCCATAAAAATCATACAGCAGTCCCTGCCTGACAATCTTTTCCATCTTCCCACCATCCCGCGCACCCGCTTGTGTACGGCACAGGCGCGCTTTCGTCTCCGGTTCTTAAGATACAACCTCTTCTCTTCCCTCAATCCGCTCCGTAATAAACTTTTCCACCTCACCTGCCGGTATCTCCAGAGGGATGGAAAGCTCCCGGTAGAGATTCTCCTTGGCCTTCTTTAAATACCGCTCGTCCACCTCTGTCAGCCTTTTTCCCCTGGCCAGTCGATCTTTTTTTCGGAAATGCAGCGTCTTGATTATGCCGATCCACTTCCGGCAGTCACAGGTTTTCAGCGCCTCCTTGTACATGAATTCCCGCTGTTTGTCATCCGCAATCCGCAGCTGATCCACCTCCCGGATTCCGTCTATAAGCCTGTAAGCCTCTTCCCTGGATACAATCGGCCGCAAAATGCTTTTGTTACCTTCCACTGGGGTCATAATCCTGCTTCCGGCAACCCCTACAGGTTCCAGGACATAATACAGTTTCTCGTTGCCGCCTTCACCCTGGGACATAGCCGTGATATCTCTCACCTGACACACACCGGTAGTGCCGTAAACAATGTAGTCTCCTTTGCCAAACAATCTTCTCATCCTTTCTTCTAGTCATTCAATGTAGCACGTTAACAGGAGATGATTCTTGTTGCTTTTTCTTCTATTTCTCATTATAACTATATTTTAACACTTTATTCAGAAAAATGTCAGTACTTTTTAGAGATATCATTTAATTTTTATTTTCTCTGCAAGATTACAGCCAGTATTATTTGTACATGTTGTCTATACAATTACCAGGCAAGAAGAACCTGTTCCAGCTCCTCCACCGTGGCGGCAACCGTTTTAGCCCCTGCCGCCTCAAGCTCCTGCCTGCTTCCGTAGCCGAAAAGAACCCCCACGCAGTCCATGGAATGTTCCTTTGCCCCTATCACGTCATGTTCCCGATCCCCCACCATCACTGCCTTTGACACATCCTTAATTCCCGCCGTCTCAAGGGCGTAGGCGATAACATCCCCCTTTCTGACCCGATTCTCGTCCATGCTGGCCCCGCACACCCAGTCAAAATACGGTGCCAGCCGGAAATGCTCCAGAATCTTAACCGCAAATTCCTCCGGCTTTGACGTGGCCACCAGCAAAGTCCGCCCGGAGCTCCTCAGATTTTTAAGCATGGTTTCAATGCCTTCATACACTCGGTTCTCAAAAATACCCGTAACCGCAAAATATTCCCGGTACTTTCCGATGGCCTCCTCCGCCTGTTTGTCGGAAAAACCGTAATACTTCATAAAGCTGTCCTTTAACGGGGGGCCGATAAAGGGGCACAGGGCATTGAGATCGGTCTCCTCAATGCCGTAAGCCCTTAAAGCGTGCTGCACGGAACGGGTAATCCCCACCATGGGATCCGTAAGGGTTCCGTCCAGATCAAATAATATGTACTCTTTTTTCATATTTCTCCCTCATAAACCGTCAAGAGGACGCAGCTGTTGCTGCGTCCCCCTTTTTCATTCATCCTATCACTAATTTAATTCGGCTACAACCTTCTCCAGAGCTGCCAGTGCATCATCAGGAAGTTTGTCATATCCCTCTTTTGCGGATGCAAACTCTTTGATCTCATTGACACGGTCATTCATACGTGCCTTCAGCTGGCCTACATACTCCGGATCGTTCATATCCGGCACAAAGCCCTCCCAGTCAAGGATCTCAATATCGGAGAACGGTCCCCACTGATGGAACTTGGCAGTCCCCTCAACAATCGCCTCCAGGATACCCAGCGTATCTGCCGGTTTTACTTTCTTGCCCATGAAATCGCCGGTGTTGACAATGTAGCAGTCTACGTTCTTCTCCTCAACCAGCTTTTTGAATTTCTCATAATCGTTGGCCAGAGGATATGTTCTGAACGGGTTCGCGTAGGGAACCACAACCAGCTTATTGGGATCTACGCCGGGAGCCAGACGCTCTGCGGAAGAACGCTTGGTAGCCAGGGTAGCGCCCATAACGGAAGCCAGGGAAGCGCCTTTTAACTTCACAACCGGCGGAATGGTCGGATCCTTCATAATCCAGAAGATAGCATTAACCGGAGCATCAATCTTGTCCACCCGGTTCGGTGACCACAGTTTGGACTTGATAGCACGGCCGTTGCCGTTGCGGATATCCTCTGTTACCAGCTGAATCTTGCCGTCCTCATCCAGTGTTGCGGAACAGTTCTGGGCAGTCAGAAGGTACTTATTGTCCGGGCATCCTGTGGGATAGTCTGCCGTCTTGTCAAAATATGTGGGCTCCAGAGCGATGGATGCGCAGGTATCGGTGTTGATGATAAACGCATCGTCATGGAGAACCTTGATCTCGTACTTGCCGCCGTGCTTTGCGTGGGTCAGAGTGGACTTGCCGGAGCCTGACAGGCCGTATACAGAGGCAACATACTTGCTTCCGTCAGCCAGGGTGTACTCTTTCTGTCCTCCGTGGCAGGATGCATAGCCGTTGCGGTTAGCAATAGCCCAGGCCATGGTCAGGGTGCCCTTCTTGTGCTCGCCGAAGTATCTCATACCAAGGATGCAGGCGCAGTTGGTCTCGGTGTTAAAGTAGCACAGAGTCTTCTTCTGCGGGTCAGACAGGCAGTCTAAGGATACGTTGGGACGATCAGAACCTGTCCACTGAGGATCGGAGAAAATAAAAATGTCAGCTTCTTTGCCGTCACCCACAGGCTTGGAGTTCTTGTACATCTTCACGTACTCATCGGACATGTACTGGAAGTTCAGCATCCAGTTGTACATGATGTTCTCCTCGCCTTCCGGAATCAGCAGATGAGCTTTTACCATAAACTCGGGATCAAGGCCTACGAAGACCTCGGCATGGTACATGGTTTTCCAGCGTGACTCATAAACAGCATCCATAGCCACCCTGTCAAGGGCCGCGCAGTTCACCCCTGGTTCGCCGGAAATACGGCGGGCAGTGGCGTAGCGTCCGGTGATAGCGCCGTCATTGAACAGAAGAACCTTTGCATCCTTCTCAAGACCGAACTCTTCACCTCTATATACAGGCATATCCGTAACAACTGTTCCCGGAGAATTCTTCGCTAACTCATAAGCCTCTTTTAAAGTATTTACCTTGACAACATTGTTGCCGTAAAAGGCAGCTTCGATAATGGATCTGGTAGTGGAAAACCCGGGCTTTCCTAAACCGATTTCAGTGATTGGGTAATAAGCTTTTGTTGACATGTTAATCCTCCTTAATTTTGAAAACAAAAATTTGAATTCATTATCGCATTTTGTGAAGAAAAAGTCAATAATATTTTCGAAATTTCAATACCGTTTCAATATCCAAAATGCCCGTCCAAAGATTCATCTTCATCAATCCACTCCCTCACCTGCACCACGCGGTAGTGATCCTTGTCGTCCCTGATATAAACGGTCTCAATACCCGCATTGATGATCATCCGCTTGCACATGGAACAGCTGCAGGAATTTGCAATGTACTCCCCGGTGTCCGCCTCCCGCCCGGCCAAATACAGGGCGCTTCCGATCATCCTCTCCCGCTCCGCGCTGATGATGGCGTTGGCCTCCGCGTGGACGCTGCGGCACAGTTCATAGCGCTCCCCTCTGGGAATATTCATTTTCCGCCGGATGCACACACCCAGATCCGAACAGTTTTTTCTTCCTCTGGGCGCGCCCACATACCCTGTGGAGATCACCTCGTCGTTTTTTACGATCACCGCGCCGTAAAGCCTGCGCAGGCACGTTCCCCTCCTTGCCACCACATCTGCCAAATCCAGATAGTAATTGACCTTGTCCCTTCTCTCCATCATCCTTCTCCTCCTGAATCTTCTGTCCCCTCTATGTGCAGCTGCCGCTCTTTTCCGGTTCCTCCGCCGGTTAAAGCCTCCTGAGCCCCCAAAGGGCCCGGGGCGCTTCCGCCTCCTGCTGCTTCCCGGCTAAGGGGTCCGCCGTCCCGCCGGCTGCGGCCGGCAACAGCTCCACTGGCTCCCGTCTTCAGTATAAATGTCTCCGGCTCAAAGGGCGCTCTCTCAAGCTTTCCCTGCCACCGGACCTGCCTCACCGGCTGAACATGCAGGGAAGAATAGGCAGCCTTCCCCTCTGCCGGCTCCTTCTCCCTTATGTTTCCCGCCAAAAACACGCTGGTCGGCCCATGGCTGCCTCCGATGACAGCCACAGATGCCGCTTTCTTCTGCCCCGGGACGACGTTTCCGCAGACTGCCCCATCCCCCGGCGAACAGTCGCTGACGGTAAATTCCTCCCCCGGCCCAAGACCTTTTGGGGGAACATATTCCAGCACGCAGCCATACGCAGGCAGGCGGCATCCCTTTATATGCCTTGAGATGACAGACGCGGGGATTTCTATCTGGCATCCGCTGCACCTTTGTATCTTAAGTTCCAGCTGTTCCCCCGTCACAGGATGTGGGAACCTTTTTATGCATTCCCCCAAGCCCACCTCCGTGACAAACGGATCCCCGCACGCCATCCGCTCCTTTCCGGCACAAACCGTCAGCCTGAAACCCGCCGAAACTCCCCTTTTTCTAAAACTCTCTGCCGTCTCATTCCCGGAGGAAACTTCCCCCGGGCCCATCCCGTCTCCATACCGGAAGCTGTGCCGAAAAACCTGCCATCCGTCCTCCCTGCACAGCCCATATGCCAGGGAAAGCCTGTCCTCCGGCCTTTCACCGGATTCAAAAGCCCCCGCCGCCTTTTGTTCTGCCCACGACGGCAGGATACAAATCCCGCTGCCGCCGCTGTTTTTAAACATCCGGTTCTCGAAAGCCAGTTTAAAACTGGCCTCAAAATGCAGGGGGTTTTCTCTCGCCAGCTTCTCTGTCTGTTCCCCGGTCAGCTCCTCCTCCCGCTCCTGCCACATCCCCCACTTATCCAGAAACTTCCGTATCTTATCTTTGGGAATCCTGCGCAGTATATCAAGCACAATCCCTTCCCTGCACACATAAATTGCCGGCACGCACCAGAAGAAGGTTCCGTACCAAAACTCTGCAGACGCCTCTATACAGATTCCCCTGTCCGCTCCTTTCCCGGGCTTATGCCAGAAATTCTCTCCGAAATATACATCCAGTCCGCTCTCACCACCGGTCATAAGTCCCTCGATTCCTCCAGATTAAGGCCGGCCAGAGCCATGGCAAAGGCGTTGTTCAAAGGCTCGCCGGCCTCTTTTTTCTGCTTCTCCAGATATCGGTTCACATCCCTCTTGGTGACTCCGGCCCCTTCTTTTTTCCTCCGTTCCACAAAGGAAGTGAGCTTCTCCTTGTACCCGCACCGGCACACGAAGATCTGCCCGTCCCCCTTGCCCTTTAGCTCCATCTTTTTGTGACAGTTGGGGCACCGGGCATTGGATGTGCGGGAAACGGTCTCCCTAAAGCCGCACTCTCGGTCCTGACATACAAGCATCTCGCTTTTTTTCCCTTTTACCAGAAGCATCCGCTTTCCGCACTGGGGACATTTGCGGTTTGTCAGATTGTCATGGCAAAATTTCCCTTCCCCGCTTTTTATCTCATCTATAAGGCTCTGGGAATAGCTGCGGATATCTTTCATAAACGCGTTCCTTCTCAAAGTCCCCCCGGCAATCTCTGACAGCTTCATCTCCCAGTCAGCCGTCAGCTCCGGTTTTTTCAAATCCTCCGGCACCAGCGTCAGAAGCTGGGAGGCCTTGGACGTCAGAAAAATCTCCTTCCCCCTTTTCTCAAGGAGAAAAGATGAAAACAGTTTCTCGATAATATCCGCCCTGGTGGCCACGGTTCCAAGGCCTCCGGTCTCGCCCAGCAGCTTTGCCATGGCCTTGTCTCCCGATTCCATGTAGGCCGTGGGATTCTCCATGGCCGACAGCAGGCTGCTCTCCGTAAAACGGGCCGGCGGTTTTGTCTTCCCTTCAGTCATGCCAAAGACAAGCCCCTTGATCACGCTGCCCTCATCCACCTTCAAAAGCTCAGCAATTTCTCCGCTTCCCGGGGCGTCTTCCTGCCCATCCTCAAAATCATCCCCCAAAAAACCGGCAGATTCCCGATCATATACCGCCTTCCAGCCGGGGGCTTTTACTACATTTCCGCTGGCCGTAAAATTCTCCTGCCCCACCGTCAAAACAAGGGTGGTCTGCTCGTACTCATACGGGGGATACATCACCGCTATAAACCGTCTCACCACCAGATCATAGATCCTCCGCTCGTCCACGGTCATGTGATCCAGCTGTACAAACTGCTCTGTGGGAATAATCCCATGGTGATCCCCCACCTTTTTGTCATTGACAAACGCCAAGGTTTTGGGAAGGGGCTGATTCACAAGGCGGCCGGCCAGAGCCCGGTAGGGCCCCACAGAACAAGCCTTTAACCGCTCCTTTAATGTGGGGACAATATCCGATGTCAGATATCTGGAATCCGTCCTGGGGTATGTCAGCACCTTGTGGTTCTCGTATAAGCGCTGCATAATATTCAGGGTCTCTTTGGCGGAATAGTCAAATTTCTGGTTGGCCTCCCTCTGCAGCTGCGTCAGGTCGTACAGCAGGGGAGCCCCGGTTTTCTTCGGCGTCCTTTTAACCTGGCTCACCCTCCCGTCCATTCCCTTTATGACCTCCAGGATGTCCTGAACCCGC
Source organism: Hungatella sp. (assembly GCA_022798105.1). GTDB lineage: Bacteria > Bacillota > Clostridia > Lachnospirales > Lachnospiraceae > UBA3402. The sequence goes on along the minus strand of JAAWLV010000046.1, from coordinate 2,749 downwards.
TTCTTGTCAAAGGTGCTGAAGCTTTTCGACTTTTTGTCCTGCCACAAAAGGGTTATCCCCGGAGCTTTTGCCTGTATCCCGTAAAAAGGTTTCGGCACAAACTTCTTAATCTGTTCCTCCCGCTTCGCAATCATGGCCAGTGTGGGAGTCTGCACCCGGCCGCAGGAAAGCTGGGCATTGTACTTGCATGTAAGCGCCCTTGTGGCGTTGATCCCCACCAGCCAGTCGGCCTCCGCCCGGCACAGGGCTGCGTCGTAGAGGGGATCGTACTCTCTGCCATCTTTCAGGCTGCCAAATCCCTCCCGGATAGCTTTGTCCGTCACGGAAGAAATCCACAGCCTCTTTAAGGGTTTTTCATTTCCCGCCTTTTTCAGGATAAGCCTTGCCACCAGCTCCCCCTCACGCCCCGCGTCCGTGGCGATAATTATCTGGTTCACATCCTTTCTGTGAATCTGTGCTTTCACGGCCTGGTACTGTTTTGAGGTCTGTTTTATCACTTCCAGACGGAAGTTTTCCGGCATCATAGGCAGATGTTCCATCTTCCACTCCCGGTATTTCTTATCATAATCTTCCGGATCCGCCAAAGTCACCAGATGGCCCAGCCCCCAGGTGACGATAAAGCGATCCCCCTCTATCATTCCGTTTCCCTGCTTCGTGCATTTGAGCACCCGGGCAATATCCCGGGCGACCGACGGTTTCTCAGCAATTACCAGTGACTTCATGTACAGCCGCTCCTTTTACTATTTTTCTTCCCCCTCCGGCCCCTGTCCGGCTCCCCCTGTATCAGGAGGACAGTTTGCCGCCCCAAAAGGAACCAGTTCCAGCCTTTTAAAAATGGCCCACAGATAAGGTGCGCCGAACACATTCAGTTTCTTCGGCCCGGTTATCTCCCTGGGGCTATCTAAAACCTTTTTCCAGGCTGCCTCAAAAGTACTCCTGGTTATGGTTTTTGTTCTGCGGCTGATAAACAGTTCTCCGCCTTTCATTGTGTAAGTAAAAGGCAAACCCTTGGCTGTGAGAATCTCCTCCTCCTGATGCTGCCTTATCATCTCCCAGACTTCATCGCAGGTATATCCTTTTGAGGTATTGGAAATCATTTGTATTTCCTCCGCTTTTTCTTAAGTATTTAATAATCCGGTATTCATTTTATCATGTTTTCACCATATTAAAAAGCCCTGACATATAAAATATCAAGGCTTTTATTATGATTGGGTTTCTGTTCTCCCCACGGCTGAACACTCTGCTGATCAGCCGTGGGCCAGTACCGTTATGGCGGGCAAAGCATATGCCCCATCGCCCCGGGCCGGGGCGCCCCGCCGGGATAGCGCCAATAACGGCAGCAGACAGCTCTGTCACCGCCCGTATGTGATGGCGCCGTATGCATCCAGTGTCCCCCCGGTTACTGTCTTTCCGGCCGCACCCTCCGCAGGCCTGGCAGAACTCATAATGGCCTTCTTTACCCCCATCAGATCCAGATCGGTCCTGCAGGAGTAGACCAGAGCCGCAGTTCCCGTAACCATAGGTGCAGCCATGGAAGTCCCTGACATGTAGCCGTATCCGCCCGGCACCGAACTGAGGATGGAGATGCCCGGAGCGATAATATCCACGCCGGTATTGCCGTAATTGGAACTTACATCCATGGTCCCGTCAAACAGCAAAGTTCCCACACTGATAATATTATCCGCCTCAAAGGATGCCGGATACATGGGAAGTTCATCGATGCTGTAGCCCCTTCCCGCCGCGTCCCCGTTTCCTGCGGAGACCACAAACAACATCGGGGAGGCAGCCATGGCTGCTTCCAGCTCCCGGTCATAAGTCAGCGTCCCCATACTCAGATTACATATCTGGGCGCCGTTATCCTGGGCATACCGGATAGCTTTTTTCACACCGGAAGAAATCCCTTTGCCGTCCTGGGATCCCAGAACCTTCAGCACCATAAGTTTCACGTATCTCCCGTCCGCAATCCCTGCCACACCCTGGCCGTCCCAGGCCGCCGCTATGGTTCCCGCGCCGTGGGTCCCGTGTCCGTCCTCATCCCCGGAAAATATCTGATTGGTGTCTGCGTAAAAATTCCACCCGTTCCGGTCGTCCACATAACCGTTGTTGTCATTGTCGATGCCGTCTCCCGGTATCTCATCCTCATTGATCCATATGGCGCCTGTAAGCTCCGGATGGTTTATGTCAATTCCTGTATCGATCATGGCAACCGTCACCTGGCGTCTTTCACTGCACTGCTCATAATAAGCCCAGGCCTGCTCCATCCTGATATCCGCTCCCGCCGCGCTCCGTACCAGGGTTTGTCCGGCTCCTGCCTCCCCGCCCTCGGAATTATTGACAGTGATTCTGCTTCTCTCCTCCAAGTCCCCTGCCCGGGCACCGCTCCCATGGATCCGTTCCGCCGCAAAATCACCTTTATTTTCCAGTCCCCACTGGTACTGATAGTAGGAAATACCATCGGCAAGAGGAAAACCGCTGCTTTCCCGGGAATGGATATGATAAGTTTCCCCATTCTGCCCTCTGTCTTTTGGGGTTAAGGCTGCCATAACCAGCCCTGCTGCGCCAATCAAAAACAGTGTCCTCTTCACAGCGGCACTCCTCCTTATTTTTATGTACTCTCGGAATCTCTCCTGCACCTGCCTTTGTGGCAGATTGGCTGATTTTCCGCCATATGCACATAAATTTAATCAACGTACGTTCCACGTACGCCTCATAAATTTATGCACATCTGACAAAAAATCATCTCACAAAA
>JAAWLV010000045.1 GCA_022798105.1 Hungatella sp. | reverse complement strand
GCATATCTGAACACGGACGGGACATCCCTCCTTCTCTGACTGGACCACGACAATCCCCGCCCCAACTTTACTCACTCAATTAAACAGCAATTTAATAATAGTGCTATTTTGCGCAAGGAATCGTTCTTAACTTTTCGTTAATGACATTGGGTGTGAACAGTAACGGGGCTGTTACATTCATAGGCACCCTGTGAACTGTACCTGTTCATTTACCGAAACATGTGCTATAATAAACCAATACAAATATGTATCAGGGAGGAAATTGAACAATGGCATGGTATGACGAAGCCGTATTTTATCACATTTATCCTTTGGGGCTTGCGAATGCGCCCAAGACCAACTCTTACGGGGAGCCTGAACACAGGCTGAACACGCTGCTTCCCTGGATTTCCCACATCAGGGAGATTGGCTGCAACGCTCTCTACATCGGCCCTTTGTTCGAGTCTGTAGGGCACGGGTATGAGACTACGGATTATAAAAAGCTGGACAGCCGTCTCGGAACCAACGAGGATTTGACAGCTTTTGTAAAAGCCTGCCACGACCAGGGGATACGGGTGATTTTAGACGGCGTATTTAACCACACGGGACGGGATTTTTTCGCGTTTCAGGACATAAAGAAAAACAGAGAAAACTCCCCGTACAAGGACTGGTACTGCCGTGTTAATTTCTGGGGGAACAATGAGTACAACGACGGGTTTTCCTATGAAAACTGGGGAGGCTATGATTTGCTTGCGAAGCTTAACCAGAATAATCCGGCGGTCAGGGATTATATCTGCGATGTTATCCGTTTTTGGGCCAGGGAATTTAAGATTGACGGCATCCGCCTGGACGCTGCCGATGTGCTTGACTTCGGGTATATGCAGGCCCTCAGGCACACGGCAGGTGAAATAGGGCCGGATTTCTGGCTTATGGGAGAAGTGATTCACGGCGACTACACCAGATGGGTTAATGAGGGGACCCTTCATTCCGTTACCAACTATCACCTGCACAAGGCGCTGTATTCGGGCCATAATGACCACAATTACTTTGAGATTGCCCACACCGTAAGAAGGCTTTACGAGATGGGAGGCAATCGCCCGGACGGCCTGAAGCTCTATAATTTTGCGGACAACCATGATGTGGAGCGCATTTACACCAAATTAAACAACAAGGCCCACTATGCGCCTGTCCACATCCTTATGTATACACTGCCGGGAGTTCCTTCTATTTATTACGGATCCGAATTCGGGATCGAGGGGAAAAAAGAGCGGTACTCCGACGACTCCCTGCGGCCGGCACTGTCTCTGGAAGATTATGAGGACGCATTGGAGAACAATGACTGCACCCGCCTTATAAGGGCGCTGGGAACGGTGCGCCAGAAGGTAAAGGCGCTTTCCTACGGCGATTACAAAGAGCTGGCCCTGACAAACCGCCAGTACGGCTTTGCCAGGAGCTATGAGGGCGAGACGGTGATCATCGCAGTGAACAACGACGATAACGAAGCTTCTATGTGCTTTCCCGCCATGGACGGCCAGATCTACCGGAATGCACTGTCGGGAGAGACGGCCAGAGCGGAAGGCGGGCATCTTTGCATAACGGTGGCGGCAAACGGCGGCGGTATCTGGATTCCCTATGAAGACAGCGCATGGACAAATCCGGATGGGGAACGGGCCAATGAGGAAAGCTGCAAGGGGGAGAACCCAAAATCCGGGGGGAAACCGGCAAATGCAGGGACAAAGGAAACGGCAGGAAAGGCTCCGTGTCCGGAAGAAACCGCCGGGGACCGGCCGACTGCCGAAGAACAGCCGGAGATTTTGGACGGCCAGAGGCCGCAAGAGGAACCGAAAGTTCCGGCGGCCAGGTTGTCGAAGGAGGAGCCAGAAGCCCCGGCGGCCCAGCTGTCGGATAAGCAGCCGGAAGTTCCGGCGGCCAGGTTATCGAACGGGCAGCCGGGAATTTTGGACGGCCGGTCTCAAAAAGAGCAGCAGGAGGCCGTAACCGCCGGAAAGGCCGTGGAGCCGTGTGAGGATTCGGACAAACCAAAAACTCATAAAACCTACGAGGAGATGAGCATCGAGGAGCTTCAGCAGGCAATTTTGGACAGAATGGCGATGAACGGCCCTGTAACCGACCGGATGCGTCAGGACGTTGCGGAGAATGTGTACCACAACTCTCTTATTAACTGGATAAAGAGTTTCCGATAGGGGACTTGATGGAGGCGCTGCCGGCGCGGTTTGGCAGCGTCTTTTGCTGTGGAATCACAAAATTTCCCACAAGATTTCCGAAAACGGAGCTGAAAGGTTACAAAACGCAGGTTAATCAGGCAAGGTTACCAAAGGGTTACGGTTTATGGTGTGAACAATAACCGGGGCCGAACCGTGTTTGCGAACCCTTTGCCAACCTTTGCAATCCTGAATGAAAAAACTATTGATTTATAAAACAATATCGAGTATATTATGTAATAGGTTATCTAAGGCCCTGGGCCGGAAGGAGAGATGGGAGTCATGATAAAGATAGCTGTAGACGCCATGGGAGGCGATTATGCTCCCGGGGAGATGGTCAAAGGGGCTGTGGAGGCACTGAAGAAAAAAGACCAGGTAAGCGTTGTACTGGTAGGTCAGAAGGATAAGATTGAGAAAGAACTGGAAGGGTATTCCTACCCTCAGGACAGGCTTTCCGTTGTCCATGCCTCCGAGGTGATCGAGACCGGGGAGCCGCCGGTGAATGCCGTCAGGAAGAAGAAGGATTCTTCCATTGTGGTCGGCATGAACCTGGTGAAAAAGCAGGAGGCCGATGCCTTTGTCTCTGCGGGAAGCTCCGGAGCCATTTTGGTAGGCGGCCAGATCCTTGTGGGGAGGATAAAAGGCGTGGAGCGTCCGCCTCTTGCGCCGTTAATTCCCACCAAGAAGGGAGTGTCGCTGCTCGTCGACTGCGGGGCTAATGTGGACGCCAGACCCTCCCATTTGGTTCAGTTTGCGAGAATGGGTTCTATTTACATGGAGCATGTCATAGGCATTAAGCATCCGACGGTTGCAATTGTCAATATCGGGGCTGAGGAGGAGAAGGGCAACGCCCTTGTGAAGGAGACCTTCCCCCTGCTGAAAGCCTGCGAAGACATTCACTTCATCGGAAGCATTGAGGCCAGGGAGATTCCTGCCGGAGGCGCCGATGTCATCGTCAGCGAGGCCTTTGTGGGCAATGTGATCCTGAAGCTGTATGAGGGCGTGGGAGCCACCATGCTGGATATGGTAAAAGCGGGGCTGATGACAAACCTGCAAAGCAAACTGGGCGCTTTGCTTGTGAAGCCTGCCTTAAAGGAGACCATGAAAGCCTTTGACGCCAGCCAGTACGGAGGCGCGCCGCTATTAGGCTTAAAAGGCCTGGTGGTAAAGGCCCACGGCAATTCAAAGTCTGTCGAGGTGTGCAATTCCATTCTCCAGTGCGTCACCTTTAAGGAACAGCAAATTAACGAAAAAATAAAGGAGAGCCTGCAGCCAAATAAAGAGCAGGAATAAAAAAAGAGAGGAAGGTTATTGCTATGGAATTAGAAAAATTACAGGGGATTATTGCGGAGGTGCTCAATGTAAGTGAAGACGACATCACCACATCCACGACATTTGTGGACGATTTAGGCGCTGACTCCCTGGACATTTTCGAGATTATCGCTGCCATCGAGGAGCAGTTTGATATCGAGATTCCACAGGAAGAAGCAGAGAAAATCGTGACCGTAGGCGATGCCGTAGAGCAGATCAGGAACGTGCTGAATTAAGACAGGATAGACGAAAAAGCCCTAGAATTAGGGCTTTTTCCCTCTATGTACTCTCGGAGTCTTTTTGTGCCTGATTTTGTGAGATGATTTTCTGTCAGATGTGCATAAATTTATGAGGCGTACGTTGATTAAATTTAGGTGCATATGGCGGGAAATCAGCCACAAAACAGGCGCAGGAGAGATTCCGAGAGTACATCTCTATAAAAGGAGGCGGATATGAATCGGAAACTAAAAGAATTAGAAGAGAATATCGGGTATCGGTTTGAGGATCAGAACCTGCTTTTCAGGGCCATGACCCACAGCTCCTATGCCAATGAGCACCGCATTGAAAAACGTTTGTGCAATGAGCGGCTGGAGTTTTTGGGGGATGCGGTCTTAGAGGTGGTCTCAAGCGATTACCTTTACCACCGGCATCCGGATCTTCCGGAGGGGGAGCTGACCAAGCTGCGGGCCAGCATTGTGTGCGAGCCCACCCTGGCGCTGTGCGCAGGGGATATCCGGCTGGGAGAGTACCTGCTTTTGGGAAAGGGCGAGGAGGCCACCGGCGGGCGTACGCGCAATTCTGTCGTGTCCGACGCCATGGAGGCCCTTATCGGAGCCGTTTACCTGGATGGTGGTTTTGCTAGTGCAAAAGAGTTTATACACCGGTTTGTTTTAAATGATATAGAACATAAACAGCTCTTTTTTGATAGCAAGACTATTTTACAGGAGATGGTGCAGGCCATGGGGGATACCCCCTTAAGCTACGAGATGCTCCGGGAGGAGGGGCCGGACCACAACAAGACCTTTGAGGCCCGGGCCCTAGTAGGCGATACGGAGATCGGGCGGGGGATCGGAAGGACGAAGAAAGCAGCCGAGAGCATGGCGGCTTACCGGGGGATTCTGAAGCTTAAAATGCACCAGCCAAATGAATAAAAGGACTGTGTAGGTGGACTATGTATCTAAAGAGTATTGAAGTACAGGGCTTCAAATCTTTCGCCAATAAGATTGTGTTTGAGTTCCACAACGGGATTACGGGCATTGTGGGGCCCAACGGAAGCGGAAAGAGCAATGTTGCGGACGCGGTCAGGTGGGTGCTGGGCGAGCAGCGGATCAAGCAGCTGCGGGGCGCCAGCATGCAGGATGTTATTTTTTCGGGAACCGAGACCAGAAAGCCTCAGGGGTTCGCCTATGTGGCCATCACCCTGGACAATTCGGATCACCAGCTGGCCATAGACTACGACCAGGTGACCGTGGCCAGACGGATCTACCGCTCAGGGGAGAGCGAGTACCTGATCAACGGAAGCGCCTGCAGGCTCAAAGACGTTCAGGAACTGTTCTACGACACGGGTATCGGCAAAGAGGGATACTCCATTATCGGGCAGGGGCAGATCGACAAGATCTTGAGCGGAAAGCCGGAGGAGCGGCGGGAACTGTTCGACGAGGCGGCCGGGATTGTCAAATTCAAACGGCGCAAGGCCATTGCCCAGAAGAAGCTGGAAGACGAAAAGCAGAACCTGGTGCGTGTAAACGACATTTTGTCGGAGCTGGAAAAGCAGGTGGGGCCTCTGGCCAGGCAGTCGGAGGCTGCCAGGGAGTATCTGCGGCTGAAGGAGGAGCTTAAGGCCTACGAGATCAACGTATTTCTCGGCGAGAGCGCTCAGTTAAAAGTGCAGTTAAAGGAGACGGAGGAAAGCAGGGCCGTTGTATCCGGGGATCTTGATGAGACAAAGGCAGCCGCGGATCAGATCCGGGTGACCTACGATCAGATTTGCGGCGTCTTAAAAGATCTGGAGGAGAAGATTGAAACGAGCCGCAGCCAGACTGCCGGCGCCAACATGGAAAAGGGCAATCTGGAAGGGCGCATCAATGTGCTTTTGGAGCAGATCAACACGGAGCACATGAACGAGGAGCACATCCATGCCAGAAAGGCCGCCATTTCCCAGGAGATGGGGGAGCGGCAGCGCCAGATTGAGGAGTACAGGCAGGAGAATGAGCAGTTAAGCGGCCAGGTCAGGCAGGAGCGCAAGAACCAGGAGACGGCCCAGGAGACTCTGCGCCAGGCGGACGAGGCGATTATGCTGTTGGATCAGGAGATCGAGGCGGGAAAAAACCGGATCATCCTGACGATGAACGAGAAAGCTTCCCTGGCTGCCAGGCAGCAGCGGTACGAGGCCATGATGGAGCAGGTTCAGGTGCGCCGGGCCCAGGTGGCTCAGCAGCTTCTCAAATCCAAAAGCGACCAGGCGGTCCAGGAGGAGCACAAGAAGGGTGAGGAAGAGAAGCTTCGGCAGGTGGAGGAGCGCATTGATGCCCTCTCCTTAAGCCAGGGAGGCTGCGAGGAGCAAATCGCCCGCCTGGAAGGGGAAGTGAGGAGGCTCAACCGCAACCTTAACGACAAACAGCAGGAGTATCACAAGGATTCCACCAAGCTGGAGTCTTTGAGGAATTTGGCGGAGCGGTACGAGGGGTACGGCAACAGCATCCGCCGGGTAATGGAGCTGAAAAGCCGGGTTCCGGGCATTTACGGCGTGGTGGCGGACATAATCACCACCCAGAAAGAGTACGAGACTGCCATCGAGACGGCTCTGGGAGGCAATATCCAGAATATTGTCACGGATTCAGAAAACACGGCCAAACAGCTTATCGAGTATCTGAAGAAAAATAAATACGGGCGGGCCACCTTCCTTCCGCTGACCAGCGTGGGGGCCAGGGGAGGTTTTTCCCAGGAAAAGGCCCTTCACGAGCCGGGGGTCGTGGGGCTTGCCAGCCAGCTGGTTCAGGCAGATAAAAAGTATGAGGGGCTTATCCGCTATCTTCTTGGGCGGGTGATTGTGGCGGATCATATTGACAACGCCATAGCCCTCTCCCGGAAATACCAGTATACCCTGCGGATTGTGACCTTGGACGGGGAACTTTTAAGCGCAGGAGGCTCTATGACAGGCGGCGCCTTTAAAAATACCAGCAACCTTCTGGGTAGAAAGAGGGAGATCGAGGATCTGGAAAGGCGCTGCGAGAAGGCTGTAAAGGCTGCGGATCTCATTCAGCAGGAGCTGGTAATAAACGAGGAGCAGCTAAAACAGCAGCGGGAAGACCTGGAGCAGCTAAAGCAGCACAAGCAGGCCGCGTTTCTCGATCAGAATACCATCCGGATGAACATATCCCAGCTGGAGGACAAGATTCTGGAGATCGGGGAAGCTTCCGGGGATATGGTTCTGGAAAACAGCCATTTGGAGGAACAGATCCGGGAGATCGAGCGAAATCAGAGGGAGCTTTCCGGAGGGGTTTCGGGGCTGGAAGACCAGAACAAAGAGGACGAAAGGCATATCGGGAAACTGACCGGGCAGCTGGAGGAAGCGAAGGAAAGGCGGGAACAGCTGGCCAGAGACTTGTCTGTGGTACAGCTGGAAAGCGCCAATTTAAAGCAGAGGTATGAGTTTGTCCAGGAGAATGTAAGGCGTGTCACAGGCGAGCTGGAAAAGCTGAACGAAGAGCTTTCCCATCTGGAGGGCAGCGAGGATGTGAGCCGTCAGGCTGTTGAGGCGAAAACCCGGGAGATTGAAGATCTGAAGGGGAAGATAGAGGAGGCGGTCAGGGAAGTCTCCCGCCTGGAACAGGAGGGGGCGGAGTACTCCCGGGCCAGGGAGGCAAAAACCGGGGAGCAGAAACACCTGTTTGATAAGCGGGAGGAGCTTTCCGGACGCATAAACCGCCTGGACAAAGAGCTGTTCCGGCTCCAGAGCCAGCAGGAGAAGCTGGACGAGCGCCTGGAGCGCCACGTGGAATATATGTGGAGCGAGTATGAGCTGACGCCGGCCGCAGCGGAGGCGTTTTTCAATCCTCAGTGGAATTCCCTGGGGGAGATGAAGCGGCAGGCAGGGGCTTTGAAGGATTCCATCAGGGCTCTGGGCAATGTCAATGTCAACGCCATTGAGGATTACAAGGAGGTTTCCCAGCGGTATGAGTTTATGCGGGCCCAGCATGAGGATCTGGTGAAGGCGGAGGAGACCCTTATGGGGATCATCGAAGAACTGGATACGGGCATGAGGCGGCAGTTTGAGGAGAAATTTAAGGAGATTAGACGGGAGTTTGATCAGGTGTTTAAGGAGCTGTTCGGCGGCGGCCACGGGATGCTTGAGCTGGTGGAGGGGGAGGATATTCTGGAGGCAGGAATCCAGATCATCTCCCAGCCGCCGGGAAAGAAGCTCCAGAACATGATGCAGCTGTCCGGCGGGGAGAAGGCGCTTACAGCCATCGCGCTTTTGTTTGCCATCCAGAATTTAAAGCCGTCGCCCTTCTGCCTTCTGGACGAGATCGAGGCGGCCCTGGACGATTCCAATGTGGATCGGTTTGCAGGGTACCTCCACAAGCTGACAAAGAATACCCAGTTTATCGTTATCACCCACAGAAGAGGAACCATGGTGTCAGCGGATCGGCTCTACGGCATTACCATGCAGGAGAAAGGCGTTTCCACGCTGGTGTCCGTGAACCTGATTGAGGACAGCCTGGACGGGGAAACATAACAATTTTAAAAGCGGATGTTGTGAGAAGAACAGGAGGGACGGACAGTGGCAGAAGGGAAGAAAGGATTTTTCGGCCGGCTGGTGGAGGGGCTTGCGAAAACAAGGGCCAATATCGTATCGGGGATGGACTCGATTTTCAGCGGCTTTTCGGCGATTGACGACGATTTCTATGAGGAGATAGAGGAAATACTTATCATGGGGGATCTGGGGATACAGACCACCATGTCCATTGTGGAGAGCTTAAAGGCCAAGGTGAAGGAGCAGCACATCAAGGAGCCGTCAGAGTGCAAAGCCATTCTCATGGAGACCATGAGGCAGCAGATGGATCTGGGGGAAAATGCCTACGAGTTTGAGAACCGCCGATCCGTGGTGCTTATCATCGGCGTCAACGGGGTGGGAAAGACCACGTCCGTGGGAAAACTGGCGGGACAGCTTAAAGACGGCGGGAAGAAGGTGATCCTGGCGGCAGCGGATACCTTCCGGGCGGCGGCTATCGAACAGCTGACGGAGTGGGCTCACAGGGCCGGTGTGGAGCTTATCGCCCAGCAGGAGGGATCGGATCCGGCGGCGGTGATCTATGACGCCATTGCGGCGGCCAAGTCCAGAAACGCGGACGTGCTCATCTGCGACACCGCAGGGCGGCTTCACAACAAGAAGAACCTGATGGAAGAGTTAAAAAAGATTAACCGGATCATCGACAAGGAGTACCCGGACGCCTACAGGGAGACTCTGGTGGTCCTTGACGGGACTACGGGGCAGAATGCCCTCTCCCAGGCCAGGCAGTTTATGGAGGTGGCGGACGTGACCGGCATCATCCTGACAAAACTTGACGGCACGGCCAAAGGCGGGGTGGCGGTGGCCATCCAGTCGGAGCTGGGGCTTCCGGTGAAATACATCGGCATCGGCGAGAAGATTGACGATTTGCAGAAGTTCCATGCACAGGAATTTATAAACGCGTTGTTTGACATCAGAGAAAGGGAAGAGGATTAGGAATCATGATGACATTGGAAAGTTTTGAGGAAGCTTCGGAGGCAGTGGGCAGGGTGGCCCAGGAGACAAAGCTGGTGTTCAGCGAGTACTTTTCCGAGCAGACGGGCAACAAGGTGTATTTTAAACCGGAGAACATGCAGTATACAGGAGCTTACAAGCTAAGGGGAGCCTACTACAAGATAAGCACCCTGTCCTCCCAGGAGAAGGAGAGGGGCCTTATTACGGCTTCGGCGGGAAACCATGCCCAGGGCGTAGCCTATGCGGCCAAGCTGGCGGGTATCCCGGCCACGGTGGTGATGCCCACAACCACACCCCTGATTAAGGTGAACCGCACCAGGAATTACGGGGCAGAGGTGGTGCTGGAGGGCAATGATTTTGACGAGTGCTGCGCCTACGCCTACAGACTGGCGGAGGAGAGGGGCCTTACCTTTGTCCATCCCTTCAACGATCTGGCCGTGGCCACGGGACAGGGAACCATTGCCATGGAGATCATCAAGGAGCTGCCCACCGTGGATTATATCCTGGTTCCTGTGGGAGGCGGCGGGCTGTGCGCCGGGATCTCCACCCTGGCAAAGCTTTTAAACCCCAAGATCAAGGTTATCGGCGTGGAGCCGGCAGGGGCCAACTGCATGCAGGAGTCCCTCAGGGCGGGCCATGTGGTGGAACTGAAAAGCGCGGACACCATTGCGGACGGCACGGCGGTCAGATGCCCGGGAGATCTGGTGTTCCCCTATATCCAGGAGAATGTGGACGACATTATCACCGTGGAGGACAGCGAGCTGATTGTTACCTTCCTTGACATGGTGGAGAACCACAAGATGATCGTGGAGAATTCAGGCCTTTTAACGGTGGCGGCTCTGAAGCATCTGAATGTGCAGAAAAAGAAGATCGTCTCCGTGTTAAGCGGCGGCAATATGGATGTGATCACCATGGCCTCCGTGGTACAGCACGGCCTGGTGCAGAGGGACAGAGTGTTTACGGTATCCGTCCTTCTTCCGGACAAGCCCGGCGAGCTTGCCAAGGTTTCCGCCCTTTTGGCTGAACAGAAAGGCAATGTCATCAAGCTGGAGCACAACCAGTTTGTAAGCATCAACCGCAATGCGGCGGTGGAGCTTAAGATCACCATAGAGGCCTTCGGCACGGAGCACAAAAATGCCATTGTCAACGCGCTGAATGGGGAAGGGTACCGGCCAAAAGTGGTAAAGGCTTCGGGGACCTACACGGAGTAGGAAGCCGCTGCGGGAAGAAATGAATCGCTGAGGGGAAGAGAAAGATAATGGAAAAGCTTAAGATAAAGACACCTTTTGGGACTCAGATTAATTATTTTGTAAAATGGGTGCTTATTTCCTGTACAGTGGGAGGCTTAGGCGGCCTCATAGGCGGGATATTCGGCCATGGAATCCGCCTGGCAGCCGAAAGTTTCCAAAATTACGGCTGGCTTGTGTATCTGCTCCCCGTGTCAGGTGTTTTGATTGTGTGGCTGTATCAGACGTTCCACCAGGCGAAAAACCAGGGAACCAACATGATTCTGGCGGCAGTGTCCTCCAACGAGCATATTGCCCTGTCCACAGGCCCCCTGATTTTTGTGAGCACGGTTCTGACTCATCTGACAGGAGGATCCGCAGGGAGAGAAGGGGCGGCCCTGCAGATCGGAGGCAGTCTGGGAACCCTGGCGGGCAAGGTGTTAAAGCTGGACGAAAAAGATATGAAGGTGGCGGTGATGTGCGGCATGAGCGCCTGTTTCGGAGCGCTCTTCGGCACGCCTCTGGCGGCAGGGATATTTTCCCTCGAGGTTATCAGCATCGGGGTTATGTACTATGCGGCTTTGGTGCCGTGTTTGTTTGCCTCCTTTACCGGCGCCGGCGTATCGGGGCTTATGGGCCTGTCCGGCGAACATTTTGACATCCTGGAGATCCCCCGATTCGGCCCGGGGCCGGCGGCGGTTATCGTGTGCCTGGGGATTTTGTGCGCCATTGTCAGCGTCCTGTTCTGCCTGATCCTTCACGGGGCGGAGCATTTCTTCAAACGGCGCCTGAAAAATCCCTATGTGCGGATTCTGGCGGCTTCGGCGATTCTCCTCTGCCTGACCGTTCTGGTGGGCACCCGGGATTACAACGGAAGCAGCATGGGGCTTATCGAGGAGGCCATGGAAGGCCATGTGCGATACGAGGCGCTTTTTTTTAAGATCCTGTTTACGGCGGTGACTCTGGGCGCCGGATACAAGGGCGGCGAGATCGTGCCCACGCTGTGCGTGGGGGCCGTCCTGGGGTGCATCTTCGGGACCTTGTTCGGTTTTTCTCCGTCTTTATGCGCCGCCTGCGGCATGGCCGCCCTGTTTGTGGGGGTGACCAACTGTCCCATATCCAGCATGCTCATCGCCTTTGAGATGTGCGGATTTGAGGCCATGCCCTATTTTGCCCTGGCCATCGCGGTCAGCTTTACTTTGTCCGGGTATTACGGGCTGTACGGAACCCAGAAATTTGTGTATTCCAAGATAAAGACGGAGTTTATTAACCGGAAGGCCAACTGAGCACATGGCCGGGAAAAAGGCAGTTTTAAATCAGTGTGAAAATAAGTGGCAGTCAGCGGCTTGCGGAGCCTGCTGGCTGCCACTATATTTTTATTTCATAGGAAATTGCGCCCTGTGAAATGAACCCCTTCGGGAGATATACCGGAACTTTCCGGAATGTAAAAAATGTTTGATAGAAGGAAGATTTTAGAGAAATGGTTGTAAAAAATACAGAATTCAGCCATTTTGGCAGCTTGCCGGTTGTGAAAAGTGTTAAAAATACAGCCTGAAGTGTTAATTCTTTTTAACACTTTTCTTTTATATGATTTTTTCTGGTACGCTTATGCCAGTAAAGAGACGGAGGGAATTTATGAGACCGAAGTTAGTGATATTTGATGTGGACGGACTGCTGCTGGACACGGAGGCTTTGTATCAGAAGGCGTGGGCCATGGCGGAGGAGAAATACAAAATCTCCGGTCTAAGCAGCGGTATCTTTTTAAAATGTGTGGGAAGAAGCGGGAAGGACGCGGAGGACGTGGTCACGGGGGAACTGGGACAGGAGCTTGGAATGAAGATCCTGGGCGAGGTCCGAAAGACGGGAAAACATCTTCTTGAGGGAACGATACCGGTGAAGCCGGGAGCGGCCGCGATTCTTGACAGAGTAAGGGAACTTAAAATCCCCCGGGCGGTGGCCACGGCCACATCCCGGGACCTGACCCTTAAACGGCTGAGAGATGCCGGGCTTATAGACAAGCTTGACTATATTCTGTGCGGGGATCAGATCACAAGGAGGAAGCCGGATCCGGAGATTTACTGTAAGGTTCTGGAACATTTTTCCGTGGAACCCTCCCGCGCCCTGGTGCTGGAGGACTCCGCGGTGGGAGTGGAGGCGGCCTACAGGGCCCATATTCCCTGTATCATGATCCCGGATCTGGTTCCCAGATCCCCGAAGCAGGAGAAAGAAACCATCGCAATTCTGCCATCGCTTCTGGACGCTGCGGCGCTGATAGAGGGGTGGCAGTCCTGATAGATTTGGCGGCAGGTGAGATATATGACAAATGTTAGAAAACGCTATGTAGGTCCCAGATCCTTTTATCTGGAAACCATCCGGATGGCTGTTCCTTCAGGACTGCAGCAGCTGATCTCCAGCTGTATGGGCATTATCGACTCCCTGATGATCTCCTGGATCGGTCAGGTCACCGCGGTGGGAACGGCGGTTCAGGTGGAGACACTGTGCACGGAGGTGGCGTGGGCCTGCGCCGCGGGGATCGGCGTGTTCTCCGTCCAGTTTTTCGGGGCGGGCAACAGAGAAAATTTAAAGAAATCCTTTGGCCTTGGAATCGCCATGGGACTTCTGTGCGGCTGTTTCTGGTTTGCCATGGCTTCCTTTTTCGGGAGGGGGATTTTAGGGTTCTACATAAAAGATCCCCAGGTTATCGCCAACAGCTGGCTGTACTTAAAAATCGCCAGATTTTCCTACATCCCCCTGGCCTTAAGCTTTGTGTTCAACACCATATACCGAAGCATCAACAAGCCCCACATCCCCCTCATAACCGGGCTGGCGGCTGTGGTTATCAATGTGGCAGCCAACTACGTATTTATCTTCGGATTCTCCGTGATTCCGGCCATGGGCATTGAGGGGGCGGCCTTGGGAACCTGTATCGCCCAGGTGTCGGCGCTGCTTATTAACGTGATTTACGCCATCAGGACCAGGCAGCCCTTTATAGGCGCCTTAAGGGACATGTTCACCTTCTCCTTAAGCTTTACGGCCCCGATTTTGAAAAAAACCGTGCCGGTGATTTTAAACGAGCTGCTGTTCGGTTTCGGCTCCACGCTGTTTGTGAAGGCCTTCGGCAATCTGGGGACGGATTCCATGGACGCCTACTATGTAGGGGCCAAGCTGTCGGATATTTTCTACGCCTTTGCCGTGGGATTCTCCAACGCCATGGGTGTCATGCTGGGAATCTCGCTTGGCATCGGCAGGGCCGAGGAGGCCAAAAAGCAGGGGGATTACTTTATCACCATGGCCGCGGTTCTGTCGGCCTCCTGCGCCAGCGTCATCTATTTCGGCGCCGGCGGCCTGGTGTCCCTTTTCGGTTTGTCCAGCCGGTCTGTGGTTCTGGCCGCCATAGGGATTGTCAGGGTCTTCGCCCTTAGAATCGCCCTCAGGTTCTTTATTGTTATCGTGTTTTCGGCGCTCAGGGCGGGAGGGGACTCCAGGATGCTTATGGCTCTGGATGCCGGGATCATGTGGGGGATCGGCATACCCCTGGCCTTTATAAGCGTACACTGGCTTCACATAGAGAGCATTGCCATGGTATTTCTCATCTGTCAGGCAGAGCAGGCCGTCAGGCTGTTTTTCGGCATGAAGCGTTACCGCAGAGGGAAATGGGCGGTGAATCTGACAGCCCTTGTGGGAAAGTAACAGAAAAAAAAGGAGGTGAATCCGTGGCAAACAACACAAAAACCGTTATTCTGGACTATCTGCAGGACCTGACAAGGCGCTTTGACTTTGGGGAGGCCGGACAGTTTACGGCCCACCATATCGGAGGCCAGCTGCATATCAGCAGAAGCCTGGCCAGTCTCTACCTCAATGAGCTGGTGAAAGAAAATCAGATCATGAAGGTTAACTCCCGGCCCGTGTACTTCCTTCACAGGAAGGCTATGGAGGAGCTGTATCAGATCGAGTTCCAGGAAGACGACTTCTACGATCTGGAGGAGGTGAGGCGGTATATCCTGAACTACTCCCCGGACAACGGCGACTACTCCGGGCTGGTGGGAGGCGACCGTTCTTTAAACCCCTATATCCGGCAGATAAGGGAGAGCTTTGAGTATCCCCCCAGCGGCCTGCCGGTCATCGTCCACGGGGAGAAAGGGGTGGGGAAAAAGCTTTTGTGCTCCACCATCTACGACAACTGTGTGAAAAAGGGGATTCTGGAGGAGGACACCCAGCTTGTGAGACTGGAATTTTCCCCCCACAACAGCCAGGCTCTGGGACAGAAGCTGTTGGGGACCAGGGAAAAACAGGGAATCATCGACCGGCACAGCCGGCTGGTGCTGATGCTTTGCGGTTCTCAGCATATGAGCGTGGAATTCCAGGAACGGCTGTGCAGCCTGATGGAGGCTGCCAGAGATATATCCGGCAGCGCGGGGAAGCATCAGGAAAAGCAGATCCGGTATTTTATCCTGTGCGATACGGAACCGGAGCAGGCCCTGGGGGAAAGGCTCATCAAACACATACCGGTGACGGTGCGCATCCCCAACTTTAAGGAGAGGAGCCTGGAGGAAAAAGAGGAGCTGGTCATTCACTTCATCCGCAGGGAGGGGGAGCGGCTGGAGGCTTCCATAAAAATCAGCAGCGTGGTGCTGCGGGCCCTGGTAAGCGGCGACTACAGCCAGAATATGGATGATCTGAAAGGGGTGATCCAGCTGATATGCGCCGGCGCCCTGAAGGCCAGCGTCAATAAGAAAGAGATCGTGATCCACTCCTACAGCCTTCCTGAGCACATTTTAGAGACCATGCCCATTGCCACGGACGAGGATATTGCCTACATCAATACCGCGTCCTACAAAAGAAGCGACCAGTTTGCCTTTATCTCCAACTACCTGGCCAGGATCTTCAAACCCTTTCACCAGAAGAAGGATTTTAAGGGGAGCTTTCAGGAGAGCAAGCACAGCTTCGATCTGCTGGTAGAGTATCTGTCCTTCAAGCAGAGGGTACCCCCTGAGAAGATACAGGGCATGGAAACCTTTCTGGCCAACCTGTTTGAGGTTATTGTGAAGAAAAAGTTCGTGAACCTTCCCAGCGGCTTCTGCTTCAACCTGGCCAAGGTCATGTACATCGGCAGCCTCTACAGGTCCTCCTTTGACAAATGGATCCAGAAACACAAGACCATGATCGACGGGGCCCTGTCCTCCATGAGGGCCAACTGTGTCAGGGAGGCTCTGATTGTGGACGAGATGGTCCGCCTGATACGGACCAATCTGGAGGTGGAGGCAGACGAGATTCTCACCATGATGATGATTGTCTACCTGTACCACTACAACATCCACGTCCGTCAGTGCCGGATCCTGGGGCTCATCGTGTGCCACGGATACTCCACGGCCACCTCCATCGCCGACGCGGTCAACGCCCTCCTTGGGACGTATGTCTTCGACGCCATGGACATGCCCCTGGATACTTCCGCAGACCAGGTGAAGAAATTCATCATCCAGCGGCTGGAACGGATGCAGCACCAGACCGACGTCATCGTCATGGTTGACACCGGGTCCCTGGAACAGCTGGGAGACTGCCTCAGCGCGGAGGTCAACTGCAACATGGGCATCATCAACAACGTGTCCACAAGACTGGCTTTGGACGTGGGAAGCCACATTATCCGAAAGCCGGACACCCAGCTCCAGACCATCCTGGAGAAAGTAAGCGCAAACTCCCGGACCAGCTTCCGGATCATCAGCCGCCGAAAAAACAGCGCCATCCTCTTCACCAGCGAGAGCGGGTTTCACATGGCGTCCCGCATGCGGGATCTCTTTGAGAGCAGCTTTACGGACCGGCTGCCGGTGGAGCTGGAGGTGTGCGATTTCAACCAGCTGGTATCCTGCGGCCCTGAACTGGACTGCTTTAAGAACCGGGATGTGCTCTTTATCACCGGAACCACCAACCCCCATGTCAAAGGCTATGCCTTCGTGGCGCTGGAGGATATCATATCCGGCAACAACATCCGCCTGATCATGAACCGGCTATCCAGGTTTCTGGACATGGATCAGTTAAACGAAGCCCTGGATCTTCTGCGGAAGAACTTTACCCTGCAGAATGTGGTGGGGTATCTGACCATACTGAACCCGAAGATTCTTCTGGACAGTGTGAGCCAGGCCGTAGGCACCCTGCAGGATTACTTAAACCGGCGTTTCGGCGGAAAGATCCTTATCGGCATCTACATCCACGTGTGCTGCCTGGTGGAGCGCCTTGTGACCAAATCCGCCATCAGCGAGTTTGAGCGGCTGGAGGACTTTGAGCGGGAGCACGGGGAGTTTATCCAGTATGTGAACCAGTCGTTTCAGGAGTTATCAAAAAGCTACAACGTCACCATCCCGGTCAGCGAGATTGCCTATCTCTACGACTTTATAGTGGAGGACGGACAGCTGTGAGATATGCGATGAAAGAGAGAAAAAAGGAGAGGTAAAATGGGAAAAAAAATCAAAGTAATTATGGCCACCCACGGGTATCTGGCCGACGGATTTGCCGGGGTTATAAAGATGATCGTGGGGGAAATGGAGAATCTGACGACTCTGTGCTGCTACACAAACCCGGATTTTGATCTGGATGAAACCATACAAAACGTCATGGAGCACCACGATTTTGAGGACGCCGACCTGGTAGTGTGCACGGATATTATGGGGGGAAGCGTCAACAACGGGTTCGTAAAGTGGATGGAAAAATACCCCTTCCATCTGGTGACCAACACAAACCTGGCGTTTCTGATCGATCTCCTTCTCACGGGGGAGAACCTGGATTCGGACGCTCTGAAAGAAAAGATACAGGACCCGCAGGCAGCAGTCAGTTACGTCAACGACCATATTCCGGCCGGCGACGATCTTGATATTTTGTGAGAGAGGAGGTGAAAAGGATGGTAAAAGGAGTGAGAGTTGACCACAGGCTGGTTCACGGGCAGGTAGCCTTTACATGGACCCACTTTTACGCGGCGACGAGAATCATCGTAATCGACGACAAGGCCGCCGGCGACGAGTTTCAGAAAATGGCTCTGAAGATGGCCAAGCCGGCGGGATGCAAGCTGAACATATTCACGGTGGAGCAGGCCCTCTCCAAGATGGAGAAGGTGGAGGAGCTGAAGGATTCCATATTCATCGTGTTCGGATGCACCCGGGATGCGGCCAGATTTCTGGAAGGATACCCGAAATTTAAGGAGGTAAACTACGGAGGAATCGCCAAAAAAGAGGGCTCAAAGGCCTTCGGCGAGGTGGTGTACCTTAACAGCCAGGAGATAGCGGACACACAGCGGATCCTGGATCTGGGAATAAGCATCTACATGCAGCAGCTGCCTACTACGAAAAAAGTACTTTTAAAACTATAAGGAGTCGAAATTATGTTAGTCAAATCCATTATCATCGGCTTAATTGCCGTATTTGCAAGGCTGGATTCACGTATTTTAGGCCGCCTGAACTTTGAGAGGCCGCTGATAACCTGTACCCTAGTGGGACTGTTTCTGGGAGATGTAAAGACCGGGCTGGCCGTGGGAGCCCAGATGGAGCTGGTAAGCCTGGGATTCATGTCCATCGGCGCCTCCGGCTATGATATGAACATGGGCTCCATCGCAGGCTGCGCCCTGGTGATCCTGACTGACGCCAACATCGAGACGGCCCTTGCCATCGCCACGCCCATGACGCTTCTCATCACGCTGATTGAGACGCTGGCCAGCATCCTCCGGATCAACATGGCCCACATGTGCGACAATTACGTGGCAAAAGGCCAGTTTCAAAAGGCCAAGCAGGTTCATGTCATCTACGGCCCCCTGCTGTATTCGGTGTGCAGCTTTGTACCCGTATTCCTGGCCGTCTACGCCGGTGCGGACGTCATCAACATGATCATCCG
>JAAWLV010000044.1 GCA_022798105.1 Hungatella sp. | reverse complement strand
ATCGGAATGTCTGGCATATCTGAACCCGGTCGGCACACAGCCTGCCTCCCCTCGCTGGCCCCGCGAAAATCTCCGCCCTTGCTCACTCAATTAAACAGCGATTTCATTATTATGCCATTTTACGCAATAAATCGTTCTTAAGCACCTAATCCCTGGATTCCACGCAGATTAAAATCCCGCTGTCAAACCGGATAGAGGCCTCAGCCTCAGCCACCTCATTGCTGACGCAAAGCCCTGCCTCCACTCCCACACGGATATCTTTGCCTGTAAGGGGATACTTAAACCCTCTCAGCGTAATCCCCCTCACCTCCTCAGTCAAAGGAATAAAAGAGACATAGTCCCCGTAAGTCTCTCCCCGTCTGAAAACCTTACCCTTCTCCAAAAGATACACTTTATTCCACGGATCGCAGAGAAAGGCCTCTGTCTTACAGTCCAGGCAAAGCTTTAAAAGATGGATATTGGACAGCTCATGATCCAGCCTTCCCCCGGTAGCCCCCAGGATAAAAAGCCGTTTACAGCCCAGTTTGACAGCCGTGTGAATGGCCAGTTCCGTGTCGGTCTCATCCTTCTCCGGTTTATGAACATCCCACACAATCGCCGGGTTCTTCCTGTATTCCTTCAGAAGCTCCCCGTTGACCGAGTCGAAATCTCCCACAACGGCATCCGGCACAAGCCCAAGGGCCTTTGTAACCTCCAGCCCTTTGTCCACCGACACGATGCAGTCCGCGCATGATCCCTGTCTCTGAAAAAACGCACCGGCAAAAGCCTGATCGATTCTTCCGCCGGTTATGATCCATCCTGTTTTCATATTCCCCTCTTCAGCCTGCCGTCATGCTCCTCAAAAATCTGCAAAAATCTCCGCACATTCTCCCCTGCATCGCCGTTAAAGACCGAGGTTCCGGCCACAAGCACGTTGGCTCCCGCCTCCAGAAGCTCCCCTGCGTTTTCAAGGGTCACGCCTCCGTCCACCTGGATATCCGTGTCAAGCCCCAGTTTGTCCAGCCGCTTTCTAAGATTTCTTATCTTCTCAAGGGTATAAGGAATAAATTTCTGCCCCCCAAAGCCCGGATTCACCGACATAATCAGTACCATATCCACCAGAGGCAGCACCATCTCGACGGCGGACAGAGGGGTGGCCGGGTTTAGGGCCACAGCGGCCCGGGCCCCTGACTGGTGGATCTTTGCGATGGCAGAATCCAAATGCCTGCATGCCTCGGCGTGGATGCAGATCAAATCCGCCCCGCACTCCCTGAACACGTCCACATACCTGGCCGGTTCTTCCACCATCATGTGGACGTCAAACACCATATCCGTACAGCTGCGCAGCGCCTTAATCACCGGCATTCCGAAGGAAATGCTGGGCACAAATGTCCCGTCCATCACGTCCAGATGAAGATACATGGCCCCGGCCTGCTCCACAGCCTTTATGTCCTGCTCCAGATTCTTAAAATCTGCTCCCAAAAGGGACGGCGCTAGTATTATCATGGTCAATATCTCCTTTTTGATTTTAATTCCTCATAAAACAGCCTGTAATGTTTATAGCGGCTTCGGCTTATCTCACCGGCCTTGGCCGCCTCCTTGACTCCGCACACCTTCTCCCCCATGTGGACGCATCCCAGAAATTTACATTCGTTCTCATAGGGCCGAAACTCCGGAAAATACCCTTTTAACTCCTCCGGCTCCATATCCTCCACAAACACGGAACCAAATCCCGGCGTGTCTAAAAGGTATGTTCCGGTCTCCAGACAAAACAGCTGGGAGTGCCTGGTGGTATGCCTGCCTCTTCGGATTTTTTCGCTCACATCCCCTGTCTCCATACCGGCGCCGGGAATGAGAAGATTGGTCAGAGAAGACTTTCCGACTCCCGACGGTCCGGCCAGAACCGTGGTCTTCCCCTTCAGGCAGTCCCTGACTGCTTCCATCCCCATCCCCTGGCTGACGCTTGCAAACATTATCCGGTACTCCGCCCCCTCATAGATCCTGCGGTATCTGTCTCTCACTGCCTCCCCGTCCAGCTCCGCCTTGTTAAACAGCAGAAGGGCCGGGATACGGCTTCTCTCCATAAGAACCAGATACCGATCCAGAAGATTTAAATTGGGCGCGGGATCCGCTATGGCAAAAACCACCAGGGCCTGATCCACATTGGCCACCTCCGGCCTGATAAGCATGCCCTTCCTGGGCAGTATCTCGTCAATGCTGCCCTCCGGCGGCTCTCTCGTAAGCACCGTGATCTCCACGTCGTCCCCCACCAGAGGCTTCATGTTCCTGTTCCTGAAAATCCCCTTTGCCCTGCACTCGTAGATTACGTTGTCGCTTCCGTGAACATAGTAAAACCCAGCAATCCCTTTTACGATTTTTCCCGTCATCCTACTGCATCTCCACAAACCGCACCGGATAAATGGCCAGGAGCTCGCCGGTATCTGAATTAACCACTTCCACCTCTCCGTTTTCCACACCCGGTTCCCCCTCGATACTGGTAAAGTTTACGGGCACCGTCTGATTTCCCTGGTATAAGACAGGCTCCGCAAGGGTCTTATACACGGTTTCCCCGTTTACCACCTGTTTTAACCGGATCATAACGTTCACATCCGATGCCATGGCCCCCGGGCCCACGCTGCCTCCCAGGTTATAGTTTTCGTTTACACTGGCCACGTACTGCTTCACCTCCCGGCCCAGGCTTACGGTGTAGGGCACAGCGCTCCCCTCTTTCACAAGTGTCTCCGGCTCCAGGCCCTGTCTGATAATGTATCCCACCTCCGCAGTGTCATGGAACTCCTCTGTCACATCCCCCGGCTCCAGGCCTGACGCCGCCAGGAGTCCCACGGCGTCCTCCTCAAACATATCCACAATCTTCGGCACCGCCCTCATGGCGGAAACCGGGCCTGCGCTGATATACAGAGTCACGGTCTCACCCGGCTTTGCCTTCGCAGGCTCAACCCGGATCACCGCCCCCTCGGACACTTCATCGTGATATTCCGTCTCTTCACGGACTGTCAGCTTATTCTGCTCTAAAAGCAGCCGCGCCGCCTCGCCCGTCATGCCGTCCAAAGACATCTCCGATACGTTCACCACGTCGCTGCCGTTGCTGACCACCACGCTGACAGAAGAATATTTCTGCACAACCGTCCCCTGGGGAAACTGCTGCGAAATCACACAGCCTTTATCCACGGTCTCCGAGTCCTCGTACCCGCTTACCTTTAACACCAGGTTGCTCTCTTTTAACTTGGACTCCGCCATGTCCACGGGAAGATGCAGTACATCAGGCATCTCCACCTCCATGTCGTTCAAAGATTCCGTAGGAGCCACAGTTTCCGTCTGAATATCCGAGCTGGTCTCCCGGGGACCGAACTTAAACAGTCCGCCTAACCTGGAAAATACCACCACCAAAATGATTACGATGATAACTGCGGCCACCACTCCCAGAGCGGCAAGAATCTTCTCAAATCCCTGTCCTACCTCCTCCTCCCTCTCGTTTCTTCGGCCCCGGTTCTGGCTGTGGTTGGGATTTGGCCCGCGGCTGCTGCCCCGCCCCTGATTTCTGCGGCGCTCCTGCTCCCATTCCTCTTCCTCCTCTTCCCAGTCCCAGTCTCTTTGGCTGCCTCTCTCCGGTACCGGATCCTCCCCGGAATCGTCCCACTCCATCTCCCTGGAAACATCCACGCCTCTCTTAATCTCCTCCAGCTCCTCCTTGCGCAGAATCACCGTGCCGGCGTCCATATCCACCTCAGGCGCCAGCTGGACGAAATCCTCGTCCGGATACACCAGCACCCGGCGGAGGTCCGCGATCAGCTCTGAGATCTGACTGTAGCGGTACTCCGGCTTCTTCTCCGTGCACTTTAGGATAACCCCCTCCAGACTTACGGGGATCTCCGGATTAAAGTAGGTAGGCCTGGAGATAGGCTCCTGAAGCTGGGCCAGAGCCACGGCCACCGTGTTCTCCCCCTCAAAAGGAAGGCGTCCTGTGACCATCTCGAAAATCGTGATGCCCATGGAATAAATATCGCTTCGTTTATCGCTGTATCCGCCTCTGGCCTGCTCCGGCGCCATATAGTGGACAGACCCCATGGCCTCTGAGGTCATAGTCCTGGTGGAGGCCGCCCTGGCAATGCCGAAATCCGCAACCTTCACCTTTCCGTCCTTGGAGATAAGCATGTTCTGAGGCTTAATATCTCTATGTACAATATTCTGGTCGTGGGCGGCGCCGATTCCCTGAGCCACCTGGATGGCAATCCCCACCGCTTCCTTCACGTCCAGAAATCCTTTTTTTCCGATGTAGCTTTTTAACGTAATTCCTTCGATCAGCTCCATGACGATATAGTGGATGCTTCCTTCATCCACCACGTCGTACACATTGACAATATTGGGGTGGGACAGCCTGGCCGCAGCCTGGGCTTCCATCTGGAATTTGCCCACAAACCCCTCCTCATTGCTGAATTCCTCTTTTAACACCTTAATGGCCACCAGACGGTTTAACTTATGGCATTTTGCCCGGTACACATCCGACATGCCGCCTGAACCAATAAGGCCTAATATCTCATACCGTCCCTGCAAATAAACACCTGTTCTCAGCATGGCCCCACCTCGCCTATCTGCGGCTCAACCAAGATCACCGCAATATTATCAAAACCGCCTCTGTCATTTGCCAGGCAGATCAGCTTTTCCGTTCTGCGCTTTAGGGAACACCTCTCCCCAAGAAGAGAGGCCATCTCCTCCTCCTCAACCATATTGCTCAGCCCGTCGGAACACATAAGGAGCACGTCCCCCGGAGTAAGCTCCTCCTCAAAAAAATCCGCCTCCACATGCCTTCCCACACCTACGGCCCTGGTAATAATATTTTTTTTCTGCCGGTAATCCCTGCTGTTCCTCTCCATCTGCCCTCTGGCCACCAGCTCCTCCACGTAGGAGTGATCCCTGGTTACCTGGATCATGCTGCCGTCCCTGCAGATATAGAGACGGCTGTCCCCCACATTGGCCACATACAGGGTGTTCCCCTCCGTGGTGGCCGCCACCAGGGTCGTCCCCATGCCTGACAGGGCGCTCTGCGTCACGGACAGCTCGTATAATTCCCTGTTGATCTTCCTGATTCCATCCTTCATCACCTGGACTGCCGGACAGCCCAGACGGCTCTGTGCATAGGACGCCAGCCCTTCCACCATAAACCGGGACGCGTAATCCCCGGCTCTGTGGCCTCCCATCCCGTCAGCCACCAAAAACAAGTTGCCAAGGCTCCCCACAGGGTCTGATGAACAGTAAATGTAATCCTGATTGCGGCTCCTGACACGGCCCACGTCAGTCATCCCATATGCCCTCATTTTCATCAATCCCTCCCTTTTGTCACCTTTTCTCTTCTATAAAGCTTCTGCGCAGCTGGCCGCAGGCTCCGTTGATATCCCGGCCCATCTCTCTCCTCACGGTAACCGTAATCCCGTTTTTTTCGAGACAGCCTTTAAACTCCTCCACAGCTTTCCTGTCAGACTGGACATAATCCCGCTCCTTAATGGGATTTACGGGAATCAGGTTCACATGGCCCTGCTGGCCTTTTAACAGCCTTGCCAGGGCCTGTGCCTCCTTAAGGTTATCATTGACTCCCTTCACCAGGCTGTACTCAAAGGTCAGCCGCCGCCCTGTCCTCTTAAAATATGTATGGCAGGCCGGCAGAATATCTTTCAGGGCATATTTGTATGCCACAGGCATCAGCGTCCTTCTCACCTGGTCGTCAGGCGCATGGAGCGACAGAGCCAGGGTAACCGACACTCCCTCCTCCGCCAGCCTCTGTATCCCGGGCACAATGCCGCAGGTGGACACTGTAATATTCCTCTGGCTGATATTCAACCCCTTCTCATGGGAAATCAGCCTGATAAACCTCAGAAGATTGTCATAGTTGTCCAGCGGTTCCCCGGACCCCATAACCACCACATGGCTTACCCGCTCCCCTGTGTCCTTCTGGATCCGGTAAACCTGATCCAGCATCTCCGACGGCTCCAGGTTTCTCTTAAGCCCGTCCAGGGTGGAAGCACAAAAACGGCACCCCATGCCGCACCCCACCTGAGATGAGATACATACGGAGTTTCCGTGTTTGTAGCGCATCAGCACACTCTCGATCACATTGCCGTCAGACAGGCCAAAAAGATATTTTCTGGTGCCGTCGATCTTTGATATCTTCACATCCTCTTTTTTCAGCGTCACAAGCCAGTACCGGCCTTCAAGCTGCCGCCGCAGATCCTTTGACAGGTTGCTCATCTCCTCAAAAGAATCTGCCAGTTTCTCATGGATCCACTGAAAAATCTGTCCTGCCCGGAACGCCTTGTGGCCTCCGGCTTTCAGCTCCTCTTCCAGCTCGGCAAGACACATGGATTTTATGTCTTTTTTCGTCTCCATCATATTCCTTAAAGCTTCCTCTTAAACACCGCCAGGAAGAACCCGTCGCAGGGGTGAACCCCCGGCAGAAGCTGGACATAGCCCTCCTTCATGGTCTCCTCCCTGATTCCCTCCCCCAGCCTGCCCTCAATATTCACAGGCTCAAAGGGGAAATTCTCTGCAAACCAGGCGGCATTCTCCTCATTTTCCTTTCTGTTAATGGTGCAGGTGCTGTACACAAGCGTCCCTCCAGGCTTTACATACTGCCACACCACGGACAAAATCCGCCTCTGAAGCTGTGCCAGAGCTTCCATGGACTCCCGGGTCATGCGAAGCTTAATATCCGGCTTGCGCCCTATGACCCCAAGGCCGGAACAGGGAAGATCCGCCAGGACCAGATCCGCCTTTTCCACGGAACCCTCGTCCCTCACACAGGCATCCATCACCGCCGCCTTTATGTTGTGGCAGCCTAAACGGCGGATGTTCTCCTCTATAAGGCCCACCTTATACTCGCTGATATCCCGCACCTCCACAAATCCCGTGCCTTCCAGGATATCCGCCAGATGCATGGCCTTTCCCCCCGGGGCGCCGCAGACATCGATGCAGTACTGCCCTTTTTCCGGTTTCGCCGCCAAAACTGCCATGGCCGAACTTAAATCCTGCACCTGGATCCAGCCCTCCCGAAATGCTTCCAGGGCTTCCAGGTAATCCACATCCTCCAGAAACAAGATGCACTCCCCGTATCCGCTGTCGGTTACCTTCACGCCCTGGCCTGCCAGGCTGTCTATAATCTGCTGCTTTTTCGCCCTGTCCAGGCATCCCCTTACGCAAAGACGGCTTTTTTGCAGAAAAGCTTTAAGAAACCGCCTTACGGTCTCTCCCGGATATTCCGTCTCCCACATCTTAAGAAGCCATGGGGGAACCGAATACCGGATACCGTCATCCGGAAACTCCAGATGATCCTTTTGCCTGGAAACGGTTCTGAGCACTCCGTTTACAAATCCCTTTAACCCCTGAAAATGTCTCTTCTGAGCCAGCTTCACCGCCTCATTGCACACGGCGCTGTCCGGAATCCTGTCCATATACAGGATCTGGTACACGGACA
Source organism: Hungatella sp. (assembly GCA_022798105.1). Taxonomy (GTDB): domain Bacteria; phylum Bacillota; class Clostridia; order Lachnospirales; family Lachnospiraceae; genus UBA3402. The sequence goes on along the minus strand of JAAWLV010000044.1, from coordinate 11,318 downwards.
TCCTCAGGATCCCGCGGATGACAGGTTTCATTTTGGCAACCTTTACGCTGGAATATCTGCCGATAACATAGTCGATCTGGATCAGATACTCCAGTGTCCCCTCCGTGACCCTGGTAATGAACGCCCTGTCCTGTTTTTCCAGATACTGATACTTTGAGAGGGCCTGGGACAGGACTACATGGCTGTATCTGCCCCTCTCCGTAATCTCCAAAAGAATGTCCAGAACTATCTCCCTGACATTCATCCCTTTGCCGCCCTCGGTCCTAGTCACGTTCCCGCCTTCCTCCAAACAGGATCACCAGACGCAGAAGCTGGAGAATCGATGCCGCCGCAGCCGCCACATACGTCAGCGCAGCCGCTCCCAGCACGCTCCTTGTCTGTCCTACCTCCTGGCCGCTTAAAATTCCCAGCTGATCAAGAAGAGCCACAGCCCGCCTGGACGCGTTCAGCTCCACAGGCAGGGTAATAATCTGAAACAGCACAACTGCCACAAACATCCAGATGCCGATCTGGATTAACATATTGCTTCCTCCTAAAATCAATCCAAGCAATATAAGAGGCCAGGACAGCCTGCTTCCGAAATTGGCCACGGGAACAAAAGCCGCCCGCAGCTTTAAAGGCGCATATCCCACATTGTCCTGGATGGCATGGCCGCACTCGTGGGCCGCCACCCCCAGGGATGCCACCGAGGCACAGCGGTATACGCTCTCGGACAGATTCACGGTCTTTGTCCTGGGGTCATAGTGATCTGTCAGGCTGCCTGATACAGGCCTCACCGCCACGTCATAGATGCCCTGGGAATTTAAAAGCCTTCTGGCCGCTTCCTCCCCGGTCATACCGCTCATGCTGCGCACCCTGGAATATTTGGAAAATGTGCTGTTGACCATGGATGACGCTGCCAGAGACAAGACCGTTCCGATCAGAAGAAGAATCATGGTCGGATCAAAAAATCCCATTCCGTATCCGTAATAACTGCCGTACATATCAATCTGCTCCTTTCTGTAAAGCCGTCACTGTTTTACGCTTCCGAAGACCGTATGCTCCTTTACGGGATAACCTCTCAGGAAAGCGTCCGCCGCCATCCTCTTTTTTCCCTGAGGCTGCAGTTCCAAAAGGGACAGGCACCCTTTTCCGGTTTTCACCAGAATGGTATCTTTATCCCTATATACTACCTCCCCACAGGCTCCCTCATACTCCCTGTCCGCAACTTCCGCCTTCCAGATCTTCAAAATCTTCCCATTCCATCCGGTGTAGGTTCCGGGCCAGGAATTCAGCCCTCTCACAAGCCTCTCAATAGCCTGAGCTTCCATCGTCCAGTCAATATCCCCCATGTCCTTTTTAAGCATCCTGGCATAGCAGGTCCCCTCGTCCGTCTGGGGCGTTTGCACCGCAGTGCCCTCCTCAAGCTTTGCAAGGGTGGACACGATAAGGCGGGCGCCTGCCCGGCTTAACTTGTCATGAAGGCTGTCCCCCGTCTCATCCTCTGCCACAGACACCGTCACTTTCTCCAGCATATCCCCTGTGTCAATGCCTGCGTCCATCATCATGGTGGTGACGCCTGTCTCCTTCTGGCCGTCTATAATGGCCCACTGGATCGGAGCCGCCCCCCGATACCTGGGAAGCAGGGACGCATGGACGTTGACGCAGCCTCTCGGCGGGATCTTAAGGACTTCCTCTGTAAGAATCTGGCCGAACGCCACCACCACCATAACCTCCGGCTTCAGCCCCTTTAAGACCTCCACAAACTCCGGGGTCCGCACCTTCAAAGGCTGGTACACCGAAAGGCCGTACTCCAGCGCCTTTTCCTTTACCGGGGTCATGAGCACTGCCTTTCCTCTCCCTTTCGGCTTATCGGGCTGGGTCACCACGCCGGCTATCTCATGGCCCGCCTCTATGAGGGCTTCCAGCACAGGCACGGAAAAATCCGGCGTTCCCATAAATACAATGCGCATCTATTCCATATCCTCCTCTGTAAGCTCCGACGTATCTTTAAGCTCCCCTTCTACCAGATCCACATACAGCTTTCCCGACAGGTGATCGCACTCATGGCAGACGGCCCTGGCCAGCATCCCCTCGGCCTCCATAATGCACTCATCCATATTCTCGTCCAGGAACCTGACCTTCACCCAGTCAGGCCTGGTAACCTTTCCCGACTTTCCCGGAACGCTTAAACAGCCCTCATAGGCCGTGGAACTTCCGCTCTCCTCCAAAATCTCCGGGTTAATGAGCACATACTGGTTCCGCTCCTCGTCAGGCACATCCTCATCATCCACGTCAATGACCACTATCTGCTTTAAAATACCTACCTGAGGCGCCGCAAGCCCCACACCGCAATTAGTGTACATGGTCTCAAACATATCCTCTATAAGCTGTGCAAGCCTTGGGGTAAGCTCCTTCACCGGTTTGCACCTCTTATACAGAATATCGTCTCCCAAGGTCCTTACATGTCTAATCGCCATATCACTCTGCCCTTTCCTTACTATATTCTTTTTTGCCCCTTATCATGCAAAATCATACTGAATCATCACCTGCTGATACCAGGAAGCCTTCCTGCTCTTTCGTTCCATGCAGTTTTTTAATTTTACTAGTATATCATAGTTTTCGTGTTTCAAGTATAAAATTTTTCTGTATATATCATTAACTTTGTAAACCGGCGCCTGGGCCGGGCCTATCATCTCCGCCTTCAGACCGGCATCCTCCCCCATACTCCCGGGTTGGCCTGCCGCCGCGGCCCACCGGCCAAAATCAGCCATAGCCGCCGAGAGCACTTCCTCCGACTTGCAGGAAACCATAATTGCCAGCAGCTGGAATCCCGGCGGATAGCGGAGCATATCCCGGTACACCATCTCCTGGCGGTAAAAGGTTTCATAGTCCTGCCTGGCAGCGCAGTCAATGCTGTAGTGCTCCGGATTGTAGGTCTGGATCACCACCTCCCCCATAAGCCCGCCCCTTCCCGCCCGGCCCGCCGCCTGGGTAAGGAGCTGAAACGTCCTCTCCCCGCACCTGAAATCCGGGCTGTACAGCGACAGATCCGCCGCCAGCACTCCCACCAGCGTCACATTGGGAAAATCGTGACCTTTCACAATCATCTGGGTCCCTATGAGAATGTCCGCCTGCCCCTGGGCAAAGGCGGAAAGGATCTCCTCATGCCCTCCTTTTCTTGACGTGGTGTCCATGTCCATCCTCAGCACCCTGGCCTTGGGGAACATTTTTTTGGTCATCTCCTCCACCTTCTGGGTGCCTGTCCCAAACCCCGCAATATAGGGAGAAGTGCACTTGGGACACCTGTCCGGCGATTTCACCTCATAGCCGCAGTAGTGGCACACCAGTTTCTGGCCGAAATGGAGGGTCAGCGTCACGTCGCAGTGGGGGCATTTTACCGCCTCCCCGCAGGATCGGCAGGACACGAAACTGGCATAGCCCCTCCGGTTCATAAACAGCATGGTCTGCTGCCCTGCCTCCAGCCGCCCTTCCATGGCCTCCAGAAGCTTCCTGCTGAACATGGATTTGTTCCCCTGCTTTAGCTCCTCCCTTAAGTCAACCAGGTGGACACAGGCCATGCGGCTGTCCCTCTTTGCCCTCTGACTGAGCCGGTACAGCCTCCACTGCCCGTCAAGGGCTCTTGTGTACGCCTCCAAGGACGGCGTGGCGGATCCCAGCACTACTGACGCACGGCACAGGCCCGCCAGATAGACCGCCGCCTCCCGGGCATGATACCTGGGCGAAGTCTCGCTTTTGTAGGCCGTCTCATGCTCCTCGTCCATGATAATCAGCCCCAAATCGGAAAACGGCGTAAAAAGCGCGGATCTGGGGCCTATCATGATCCGGACCTGGCCGTTTTTCGCCCGCTCAAACTGATCGTATCTCTCCCCCGCAGACATGCGGGAATTGATAATGGACACCACGCTGCCGAATCTTCTGTAAAACCGCAGGACGGTCTGATAGGTAAGCGCGATCTCCGGAATCAGCACGATCACCTGCCTGCCTTTTTCCAGCACATGGGCGATCATCTCCATATACACTTCCGTCTTGCCGCTTCCCGTGACGCCGTAAACCAGAGCCGTCTCCCGGATCCCGGCATCATACCGCCCCGTAAAATCCTCCACAGCCTCTCTCTGCTCCCTGTTCAGCTCCACCCCGGAAGATGTCCTGTCTCCACCAATCCGGGGATTCCTAAACACCGTCTCCGCCTCCAGGGTGATCATCCCCTTCTCCACCATGGGCTTTAGGGTGGCCCCGGTCAGGTTCATCTGATTCACCGCCACCTCATAGGGGAGCTCCTCCGCGTCCACAAGAACCTTTAAAAGCCGCTCCCTGGCCCCGTAATGTTTCGCGGCTGCCTCCTCGGCCGCCTTTTTTGTCTCCTGAGGGGATAAAGCCCGGCGGATAAACCTGGCCTGTTTGGGCTTTACCTTCTGCTTAACCGGAAGCACCGTCTTTAATGCCTGATTCATGGTGGAGCCGTACCGCTCCTTCAGCCACCAGGCCATCTGGATCAGCCGGGAATGGGCGGCCACCCCATGGGCAGCCACCCCGGCTATGTCTTTTATCTTCCCGATGTCAAACTCCGCCGTCTCGGTCACTTCGACCACGTAGCCTTTGCGCAGGCGATTGCCTGCACCAAAGGGTATTTCCACCTGGATCCCCACAGAAATCTCCGGCTCCAAATCCGGCGGAATCCGGTACTGAAACGGTTTGTCTACCATCTCATGGGAAATATCAATGATGATATTAGCGTACATTCCCTGCTCCCTGCCGTCCTTCAAGCTCTGCTATAACCTCTTCAATAACCTGTCTGTCCAAAAACGGCCTTCTGACCCCTTTTTCCTCCTGGTAATCCTCATGGCCTTTTCCGATGACGGCAATCATGTCCCCCGGCTGGGCCTGGGTGATGCTGCAGGCAATGGCCTGCCTTCGGTCGGGAATCTCCAGATACTTCCCTCCGGTCTTTTCAAGGCTTTCCCGGATGTCCGCTATAATATCCTCCGTCTTTTCATACCGGGAATTATCCGCGGTCAGGATGCACAGATCCGCCAGCTTTCCGCCGATCTCACCCATGGAATACCTTCGGTCCTTTGACCGGTTCCCGCCGCATCCGAACACGCACACCAGACGTTTGGGGTGATAATCCCTCAGCGTTTTCAGAAGGCTTTCCATGCTGACCGCATTGTGGGCGTAATCCACAATCACCGTGCATCTTTCTGACGCGTGGACAATCTCCATCCTGCCGTTGACGTGGAGATGCTCCAGGGCATGGCGCACCTTCTCCCCGGGCAGCCCCAAAAAGGAGCACACGCTGAGAGCCGCCATGGCATTGTACACATTAAACTTCCCGGGAATATTCACTCTCACATCCATATCCTGAAGGCCTTTTACCGAAAATTCCAGGCCCACGAAGTCAGCCTCCGACACATAGCGGATATTCCGGGCCCTGAAATCCCCTTCTCCCTCAAGCCCGTAGGTGTAAAGCTTACAGGAATGGCCGGCCGCAATCTCGTCAAAATGCGTATCGTCCCGGTTCCCGATCCCGATTCTGCACCGCTTTAGTATCTGGGATTTATAGTACAGGTACTCCTGAAAATCCTTGTGCTCGTCAGGGCCGATGTGGTCATTGGAAATGTTCGTAAAAATACCGTAATCAAACGTTATCCCGTCTACCCGGTGCATCTTAAGCCCCTGGGAGGACACCTCCATGATCATATACTCGCAGCCCTCTTCCACCATCCGGGCAAAATACGTTTCCAGCTCATAGGATTCCGGCGTCGTATTCAGGGTAGGGTAGGTCTTATCCCCGATAACGGCTCCCGCCGTGCCGATAAGGCCCACTTTCTTCCCTGCGGCCTCCAAAACAGCCTTGATCATGTAAGTGGTGGTGGTCTTTCCCTTGGTGCCGGTGACACCGATACACACCATCTTTTCAGCCGGATATCCGAACCTGGCTGCCGAAAGGTGAGCCAAAGCCTCTCTGCCGTTTCCCACCTGAATGACAGTCATATCCTCCGGCAGCCTGCCGGCCCTGCCCGTGATCCGTTCAAGGCTCTCCTCCGCCACCAGGCATCTGCAGCCCTGTTCTATCACCTGGGGGATAAAGTCGTGGGAATCCACCTTGGTTCCCTTAATACACACAAACACTGCACCTTTCCCGGCCTTTCTGGAATCGTACACCACCTCCGATGCCTCCGCTTCCCGGTTCCCAAAAACCAGCGTGCTTTCCGTCTCCTTCAGGCTTTCCAATACGTTCATGCCGTCCTCCACCGCTCTCTCTTTAAAACAACCCTGTAATAACGCCTCTCTCATCTACATCTATCCCGTCTGCCGCCGGCTTCTTCGGAAGTCCCGGCATCGTCATAATCGCCCCTGTGAGCACCACCACAAATCCGGCGCCTGCCGACACGTAGGCATCCCTCACACTGATCTCAAACCCCTGAGGCCTTCCCAGTTTGTTCTGATCATCGGACAGAGAATACTGGGTCTTTGCCATGCACACCGGAAGATCCCCAAAGCCCATATCCGTGATCTTCTGCAGCGCCTTTTTGGCCGCCGGTGCAAAGCTTACCCCGTCAGCCCCGTAGATTTCCCTGGCCACGGTCCCAATCTTATCTTCCAGGCTCATATCGTCAGGATAAATCGGCTTATAATGGCTCTCTTTGTTCTCGAGAGTCATAAGCACTTTCTCCGCCAGGGCCTCGCCGCCTTCGCCGCCCTTTGCCCAGACTTCCGACAAAGCGAACTCGCAGCCTTTCTTCTCGCAGAACTCCTTAATATAAGCATATTCCGCCTCTGTATCGGTGGTGAAGGAGTTCAGAGTCACCACCACGGGAACGCCGTATTTCTGAATATTTTCAATATGCTTCTCCAGGTTCACAATCCCCTTCTTAAGGGCCTCAAGGTTCTCCGTCCCCAGATCTGCCCTGGCCACTCCGCCGTTGTATTTCAGCGCTCTCACCGTGGCCACCAGCACCACCGCATCCGGCTTAAGCCCCGCCTTCCGGCACTTGATGTCAAGGAATTTCTCCGCACCCAGATCCGCGCCGAATCCGGCCTCCGTCACCACGATATCCGCCAGCTTCAGGGCCGTCTTCGTCGCCCTGACGCTGTTGCACCCATGGGCGATATTGGCAAAAGGCCCGCCGTGAACCACGGCTCCCGTGTGCTCCAGAGTCTGGATCAGATTTGGCTTGATGGCATCCTTCAAAAGTGCTGCCATGGCTCCCACCGCGTTCAGATCCCCGGCAGTCACCGGCTCACCGGCATAATTGTATGCCACGATAATCCGCCCCAGCCGCTCCTTCAGATCCGCCATATTGTCTGCCAGGCAGAGGATAGCCATGATCTCCGACGCAACCGTGATGACAAAATGATCCTCCCTCACCACGCCGTCCGCCTTGGCCCCCAAACCTACAACCACATTGCGCAGCACCCTGTCATTCATATCCAGGCACCGTTTCCACAGTATCTGCCTGCTGTCAATGCCAAGCGCGTTGCCCTGCTGGATATGGTTGTCAAGCAACGCTGCCAGAAGATTGTTGGCAGAGGTGATGGCGTGGAAATCGCCGGTAAAATGAAGATTTAGGTCCTCCATGGGCACCACCTGGGCATACCCGCCTCCGGCCGCCCCGCCCTTGATGCCGAAACACGGCCCCAGAGAAGGCTCTCTCAGAGCGATAAGCGTCTTTTTTCCAAGCCTTGACAAAGCATCCCCCAGCCCTACGCTGGTGGTGGTCTTTCCCTCCCCTGCCGGAGTCGGGTTAATGGCCGTCACCAAAATCAGCTTCGCGTCAGGACGATCCTTTACTTCCTCCCACAGCCCGTCGGTCAGCTTGGCCTTGTATCTTCCGTACAGTTCCAAATCGTCTTCCCTGATTCCGTAGGCCGCCGCCACATCCTTAATGGGCATCATCTTTGCTTCCTGGGCAATCTGAATGTCTGTCTTCATGTGCATTTTCCTCCTTAAATTAGGCTCGGCCATCCCCCGGAAAGCCGCCCCTTCGGGGCATTCCGGCAGCGCCTTGGTTACTCTTTTGACAACAGGTCCTCAAATTCTTCCACAGTCATCAGCACTTTCCTCGGTTTCGTGCCCTCCTCCTCGCCGACCACCCCGAACTCTGCCAGCTGATCCATGATCCTGGCGGCCCGGTTAAAGCCGATCTTGTACATCCTCTGGAGCATACCGATGGAAGCCTTTTCCTTCTCTATGATAAATTTGCCTGCCTGTTCAAAATATTCGTCCCGGCCGTTGTTTTTCGGCGCATCTCCACCGCCGCCTGCCGCCGGAAGCGCCATCTTGCTTTCAATATCCGGCTGGTACTGGGTCTCCATGCCCTGGTCCACCAGAAACTCCACCACGTCCGCCACCTCCTGATCGGAGACGAACGCCCCCTGAACCCGCTGAGGTTTGGGGACCCCTGACGGGTAGAACAGCATATCCCCTTTTCCCAGAAGCTTTTCCGCGCCGTACATGTCGATGATGGTTCTGGAATCCACTCCCGACGACACGGCAAAGGCGATTCTTGACGGGACATTGGCCTTAATAAGCCCTGTAATAACGTTAACCGACGGCCTCTGGGTCGCGATGACCAGATGGATCCCTGCCGCCCTGGCAAGCTGGGCCAGACGGCAGATGGCATCCTCCACCTCCCCCGGCGACACCATCATCAGATCCGCCAGCTCGTCAATGATAATGACTATCTGGGGCATCTTCTGGGGCTTGTCCTGGTCTTCAATATCCTTGATGGATTCAATCTTTGCGTTGTAGCCTTTTAAGTTCCGCACATTATATTTGGCAAATTTATCGTAGCGGCTCATCATCTCCGCCACTGCCCAGTTTAAAGCGCCCGACGCCTTCTTGGGATCCGTGACCACGGGGATCAAAAGATGAGGAATGCCGTTGTAGGCGCTTAATTCCACCACCTTGGGGTCAACCATAATAAGCTTCACATCCTCCGGGCTGGCCTTAAAGATGATGCTCATAATCAGTGTATTGATACAGACCGATTTTCCGGAACCGGTGGCGCCCGCTATGAGAAGGTGGGGCATCTTGGCAATGTCTGTCACCACCACCTGGCCGCCGATATCCTTGCCCACGGCAAAAGACAGGCTGGAAGAGGCCTTCTTGAAGTCCTCCGACTCAAAGATCTCCCGCAGGTAAACCGTGGTGTTCTCCTTGTTGGGAACTTCGATCCCTACGGCGGATCTTCCCGGGATGGGCGCCTCGATACGGATATCCTCCGCCGCCAGGCTCAGCTTGATATCGTCGGCAAGGCCCACGATCTTGCTGACCTTCACACCCTGCTCCGGCCGCAGTTCATACCGGGTCACCGAAGGGCCGCAGCTGATATTGGTGACCGTTACTCCCACGCCGAAGTTTTTCAGGGTCTGCTGCAGTTTAATAGCCGTATCTTTGTACTCCTGCTCGGAAAATGCGCCTGCCGGCTTACTTCCCCTCTTTAATAATGAAGCCGGAGGAAACTGGTACTCTTTCTTTACGGCCTCCCTCTCTTTTATCTGCGCCGCAACGCCCAGAGCGCTTTCCTGCTCTTCCATAACTTCTTTCCGGCGGCTTTCCAGCTTTTTCTTCAAAGCCTCTGTATCGTTTTCTATAATCTTGCCGGAGGCAGTGACCACCCGCTTGCTTTCCTCCGGGATCTCAAAGCTGTCCGAACCCCCGGTTCGCTCCTCAAACTCTGTCACGCCGGCCCCTGCTGCCCCGGGCTCCGTCCTGTCACGCTCCGGCCCGCCCCGCTTCATTCCTCCGGGCTCCGGTTCTACCCCGCCGCCAGCCGGCCGCAGTGATGATAAATCCCTGTCAAAGACAGAACCTGGCGCCGGCACCCGGATAATGTCTTTTCTCTCCGGCTCCGGTACCCAGTGAGTGATGGTTTCCGGCATAGGTTCCTCCCGGTAATCCGGCACATATTCCTCCTCATAATCATCCTCAAAATCCGAAGCACATGTCTGCCTGATACCGGTTTCGGCTCTTTTCGGACCTTTTCCCGCCAATTGCCCGGCTGTATCCGGCCCCGCCGCGTCCACCATATCCCACTCTTCATCCAGGACGGCCTGGCTGGCCGCATCCTGCCATACCGCCCGCAGCGCGTCCTCAACCACCATCACGTCTTCATCGTCAAAGGATCCGTCCTCCTCCTCATCATCTATGTACTGGGGAGGCAGTGAAATTTCCCCTGAGAAAATATCCTCCCTGTGATCCCCAGGCATAGCCTGGGAAGCTGTCCGGGGAACTCCTTTTTGAACAGGGGCGTACGTCCCGGCGTCTTCCTCCCTGTCCTCATAGTCCTCATCATAATATTTCCCGCCGTCATACTCCTCACCGTCATATTCCTGATCGGCGGCATACTCCCCGCGGTCATACTCATAATCATCGTACCTGGCGCCGCCGTAATTCCCCCCCAAAGGTTCCTCATAGTCCCCGCCGTACTCATTCTCATAGCCGTCAAGCTTCGTCGCGTTTAAATTGACGCCGCGCACTCTCTGTTCTTCCCGCAGCCGGGCATTCTCCTCCTCACGGCGCAGCCTCTCCTCACGGCGCTCCTCGTGAAGCAGCCGGCGGCGCCTGGCATCTTCCTTTGCGTACTCGTAGGCCCTGCCTCCGCCTTTTTTCACCAGGGCCACCAGGGATTTCTCCGTGACGCACACGCAGCATATGGCAAAGACTACCAGAAGTATCAGGTAGGTGCCCACGACTCCCAGAACCGAACCCAGCCCCTGGGCCAGGACTCCCCCCACAATGCCGCCTCCAAGGCCGGTTTCTGAGGAGCGGATATAGGCATCCGCAATCTTCTGCCCCTCCTTATAGCCTCCGCCGAACACCAGTTCCGCAAGTCCGCACAAAATCAGGGTGCCTGCCACTGCAGCCCCCATCTTTAACGACGCTATAGGATTGCCCTGGTTGGACATCCCGAAACATGTCCCCACAAACAAAAGAACAGGTGCAAGAAAACCTATCATTCCAAAGATTCCCAGCTGCACCTTCCGCAGGTAGTCACCTGCCACGCCACACAAATGAAAATTGCTTAAAAATAATAAAACCGCCAGAGCAAAGGAAGCAATCAGGAGCACTTCCCCCCGCATAAATCCGGTATCTTTCTCCTGCTTCCTCGCCTGGGTCTGCTTTTTTGATTTGGACGAGGACGGCTTTTTTGCCGCCGTCCTGCCGTTTTTTGCCGTTCCAGCCACCAGTTCTTGTGCCTCCTTACTATCTGTATGTACTCTCGGAGTCTCTTTGTGCCTGATTTTGTGAGATGATTTTTTGTCAGATGTGCATAAATTTATGAGGCGTACGTGGAGCGTACGTTGATTAA
>JAAWLV010000043.1 GCA_022798105.1 Hungatella sp. | reverse complement strand
ACAGGAGGGCCTCACCCCGACTGGTTTCCGCTTTAAGGGCTCATCGGAATGTTTGGCATATCTGAACACGAACGGCACACAGCCTGCCTTCACTCCCTGACCCCACGACCAAATCCGCCCCATTTGCCCACTCAATAATACAGCAATATAATTATTTTTCCATTACGTGTAAGAATTGTTTTAAAAGCCAAATTTTAACGGCATCGTATCCTTTGGGTAAAAAGGTAGTGGTTGCGGGCATACGGCCAATCGCCACAGGCGATTCAAAATGGTACTATGCGGTAACAACTCAAGGGATATCTCAGCTGTTATAAGAGTAAGGCACCCGCCCGGAGCCCCCTTCTGCTCACAAACGGATGCCTTTCCCCATGTCTCGACAAGACCCAATCCCTACTCGTACCTCAAAGCATCGATAGGATCTGCCTTCGCCGCCTTTGAGGCCGGATACAGCCCAAAGAAAATACCCACCACAGCCGAAAACGACACCGCCAGTATCACCACTCCCGGCTTAATGACCACTGCAATGCCGAAGGCCGCCCCGATGATGCTCACCAGGCCCACACCGATGGTGATTCCGATAATGCCGCCGCAGGCGGACAAAATAGCCGACTCTGTAAGAAACTGTATCAGAATATCCCGGGTCTTAGCCCCCAGAGACTTTCGGATCCCAATCTCCCTGGTCCTCTCCGTCACCGATACCAGCATGATATTCATAATGCCAATACCTCCAACAAGCAGGGAAATGGCTGCAATCCCGCCTACAGCCGCCGACAGGCCGCCCATCATCGTGTCCACGGAATTCATCTCCTCCATGGCCGTCTGCATACGCATATCCTCCGGCTCTCTTCCCTTATAGTTGGCCACATACGCGATCAGCTGGTCAAAGAACGCATTCAGGTCCACGTCCTCCCTGGCGTACACATGAAGATAGTAAAAATAATCATTGGGCCATGTCAAAAGAGTGTAGGGCACAAAGGCCGTCCCCCGATCCGACTGCCCGCCCATCATCAGCTTCTGAAACGCGCTTACTTCCTTTTTGTAAATTCCCACCACCGTAAATTCATTCACGTTGCCGAACAGGGTGGTGCGGAAGGTCCTGCCCACTGCATTTTCCTCCCCGAACAAAAGCCTGGCGCTGTCCACATCCATGACCACATTGTTCTTGCGGGCCAGAATATCTCCCTCGTTCAGGTAGCGCCCATAGACCATCTCCACCGGCTGCACGTCAATATAATTGTAGTCAATGCCCGAAAAATCAAAATTTACCGTCACTTCCTTGGTGATCGCCTCCGCGCTGGTAGACATGTTGCTGTCAATGTAAGCGATCTGATCCCCGAACACCTCCTTCACCCGCTCCAGCTCATCCAGCGTAAAATAATCGCTCTGCCTCACGTCGTCCACCCAGTAGCCGATTGCAAGAAATCCCTGGGTTACACCCACATCCTTATACAGATCCGCAAACAAGCTCCTCATGGTATCGCCGATGGACACGATGGAAATAACGGATCCGATGCCGATGATAATGCCTAACATGGTCAAAAACGACCGCATCTTGTTGACCCGGATGGCAGAAAACGCCATACTCATATTTTCAAGAAGCATTATTCTCCATCCCCCTTTCTCCTGTCGCTGATGATCTGCCCGTCCTGAAACCGGATGATCCGATCCGTAAACTCTGCGATGTTCTCCTCATGGGTAACCACCACCACCGTGGCCCCCTCTTTATGAAGCTCCGAAAACAGCCTCATGATCTCCTCCGACGCCGCGGTATCCAGGTTTCCCGTAGGCTCATCCGCCAGAATAAGAGGCGGTTCGTTGGCCAGAGCCCTGGCGATAGCCACCCTCTGCCTCTGTCCGCCGGACATCTCGTTGGGCATGTGCTCACACCGGGCCAGAAGCCCCACCCTGTCAAGAAGTTTTAAGGCTCTGTCCCGTCTGGCCTTCTTGCCCACTTTGGCATAGGTCATGGGAAGCTCCACGTTTTTAAGGGCCGACGTTCTGGAAATCAGGTTGAAGGACTGGAACACAAACCCTATCTTTCTATTTCGGATCTCTGAAAGCTCATCGGAAGTCATGGAAGCCACATCGATACCGTCCAGATAATAATGGCCCATGGACGGCCGATCCAGGCAGCCCAAAATATTCATAAGCGTAGACTTACCTGATCCCGACTTACCCATAATCGCCACAAATTCCCCTCTGTTGATGGTCATGTTAATCCTCTTCAGGCCCAGGACCTTGAGCGCTCCCGTGTCGTAAATCTTCACCAGATCCTTTAAGCGAATCAGTTCCTCTGCCATACCCTACCTCCTAATTGCCGCTCCCTTTTTCCGTCACCTTCATGCCGTCAGCAAGCATGGGTGACGGTGCGGTGATAATTCCCATGCCTTCTGTAAAGTCCCCCTCGTTTACGGGAATCACTTCCACCTGGATATCGCTCTCCACTCCCATTGTCACGGCGATCCTCTTAATAACCCCCTGATCTACGGTCATCACAAAGGAGCCTTCCTCTGTCTCCAAAACGGCGGAAATGGGAACAATCCACACATTCTCAGCCTCATTGAGGATGATTCTGGCCCTTGCCGTTATTCCTGCTATGAGTCTGGTATTGTCATCCACAATCCGGATGGTGGTGGGGATAACCCGCTCCGTAGAACCGCCGCCCTTCTCCTCTCCCGTAGGGGAAATGGCCGTAACCTGCCCCATGACAGTCTCCCCGTTTAAAATGTCCGCCGAAATCACGGCCTCCTGTCCCACCTGGATCTGTCCGATGGAATACTCGCTGACACTGACCTTCATCTCCAGAGTGTCCAGATTCTCTATAATAAACATGGGCTTATCGTCCTCAATTTTGTCGGCAAACCGTCCTATTTTAGCGTTGACCCTGACCACGGTTCCGGAAATAGGGGCTGTAACCCGGGTGTCATTCAGCTGCTCTTTCTTCTTCTCCAGCTCAAACTCCGCATTCTTAATCTGAAGGGAGTAGGACTCATTGGCCACCGGCTTCCCGTCCAAAAGAGTAAATGTCTTTGTCTCTCTCTGGGCATCTCTCAACCTGTTCTGGGCCGTTTCCCACTCCTGCTGGGATACGCTTCCCGCCTGGAACAAAACGCTTATCCTGTCAAAATCCCTCTGAGCCGCATCCCGCTCCTGCACGGCCTTGGCGTAACCGTTTTCCGCCAGGATCTGCTGTTCATTGTATGTAGAAACCGCCAAATCGTAGGCATTCTGGGCCATATCCAGTTCTTTTCTCACATCGCTCTCGTCGATCAGGGCCAAAAGCTGCCCCTGTTCCACATGGTCACCCTCCTTCACCTGAATATCCAGAACCTCCGAATGGATACTGGACACCACATCCACGCTGTCCGTGCCGCTGACCGGCCCGCTGATGGTCAGCTCCTGCTGTATGGTCCCTTTTGTGAGCGGCGTGCTGCTCACCATCACGGCATCATCCTTTTTTCCTGTGCAGGCTTTAAATATCACCAGAACTGCAACAGCTGCCGCTGCCGCCGTGACTAACTTCCGTTTCTTACTCCACGGCTTTCTCGGTCCCTTATCCCTGACGGCTTTTTTTTCTTTCTTTTTCTTCTTTTTTCCTTTCTTATCCGCCGGATCGGTCTTCATCAGCTCTGCCAATTCCGCTTCAAACTGCTCTTCCTCCCTGGAAAGCTGCTCATCCTCCTCCAAAAGCTGCTGCTCTTTCTGAGCCGTGTATTCGTCCATGGCTTCGATCTCCTGAGTCTTGTTCTCGTCCATCTTAATCCCCCTTTGCTCTTCCTTCTGCTCTCGCTGTTTTCTGCCGGCTTCCCACGGCAGCTGGGCTTCTTCTTTTATCCAGGTTTTCCAACCTGTTTTTTCAATAACAGTTCAGGGGTTATCTGAACTGCTACTTTCTTCATCTAATTATAACGAAAAACCAACTCCGTTATCTTCAAAAACTTTTATTTTTATGTGTATTAACTGTACTAGTACAGTTTACCTCATTTGCATCAAATTCGCAAGTACTTTTTTCAGAATCTGCCTGCGGCCAAACCGCTTAAAACAGGACAAGCCTGTGAAAAAGAAAAAGCCGGAATCCTCCGGCTTTCCCAAACTCTGATTTAATTAACAAACTCTTTCCTCATGGGGGTAAAGATGTCCAAAAGCACTCCGGCCTCCACACACACGCACCCGTGTTCCACACCATCGGTTTTCAGAAGTGTATCCCCGGCTTTCACAGTCTTTTTCTCCCCGTCAATCTCAAACTCAAATATCCCGCTGACCACATAGGTAATCTGCGTATGGGGATGGCTGTGCAGGGAGCCTGCCGCCCCTTTCTCAAAGGTATTTTCCACACACATCACATCCTCCGAGTAAGCCAGCACCCGGCGCACCACGCCCTTGGCAACGGTCTCAGGAACCGTGTTCTCATAAAACACCCATCTCTCGTTTAACATAAGCGTTATCTCCTCAATTGTCTTTAATGCTGACCCGGCCCCCGGCCTCCACGGATCTGGTGATAAAAGCGTTTCCGCCGATGACGGATCCCTGTCCGATAACCGTCTCTCCGCCCAGTATCGACGCCCCGGAATAGATGGTGACATTGTCCTCAATGGTGGGATGCCTTCTGGTGTGTTTCAGCTTCTGCCCCCCGCTTGTGGACAACGCTCCGAGAGTAACCCCCTGATAAACCTTCACATGCTCCCCGATAACAGTGGTTTCACCTACCACGATTCCGGTTCCGTGGTCAATAAAAAAGTACTTTCCTATGGTGGCTCCCGGGTGGATATCAATCCCGGTTACGCTGTGGGCATACTCTGTCATGGTTCTGGGAATCAATGGAACCGACAGAAGCAGCAGCTCGTGGGCAATCCGGTATACGGTTATGGCAAGCATCCCAGGATACGACAGAATAATCTCGTCCTTACTCTCCGCTGCCGGGTCTCCGTCAAAAAACGCCTCCAAATCGGTTTCCAGATACTCCCGGATCTGGGGAATCTTTTTCAAAAACTCAATGGTAATGTCCTGGGCGTTCTTTCGGTTCTCCTCCTGGCTCTCCCTGCCGTACCTGTCGCTGTACTTTAAAACTTTCTCGATTTCTCTGCTGAGGTAATACATCACATCCTCAATCTGCATGGACAGCTGGCTGACCGCATTGTATACCCGGTAAGACTTATCGCGGTAATAGCCCGGGAACAAAATCCGCAGCATCTTGTTCACAATATCGATAATCACATCTTTATCCGGCTGGTTAAAAAAATCTTCCATGCGGTCAATGGCCCGGTTCCCCTTATAGTCTTCCAAAATGTCCGCCGCCAGTTTCTGCACTTCCTGCTCCAATGATCTCTCCATAGCCCTCAGACCTTTCTTTTCGGTATTCTTAATCCCCAAATACCACTATCTTATCCACATCCGACTCATCATTCATCCACACCAGACAGCGGGTACCTTCCTGAACATCGTCCAGAGTCACAATATTCTTCGTCAGAAACGGCTGGACATCCACGCTTCTTGCAAGGGTGTATTGGGTTTCGTCAATTCCCGTAAGGGTGCTCACGCCGCCGGAAGTATCTACCGCATCCGAGGCAACCACATACTGAGGCGCCTGCATATTCTCGGGAATGTTCACAATCACCGCATAGGGAGTGTTCTGAGGCGGAAGGGACATGGTCATGGCCTCGCTGAGATAGGCCTCAAAATTTCCGATCTCCACACTGCCAAGCTCTACCGGCAATCCGTTTACCGCATCCAGCACATAGGTGCTGTCCGGATCAATCATCAGCAGCACCTCCCCCATATTGGAAGTGTCAGACTCACAAGTTGCCAGGATACTCCCGTCTCCCACTTCCAGGATGGTTCCCCAGACTCTTATGGGGCCCTGGGGTGCTTCTTCGCCCATCAGCTCCCCGCTGACGCCGCCCTCCGGTGCTGCCGGTGCTGCCGGCGCGCTGCTCTCTTCCGTCTTTGCCTCGGTTTTAGCTTCGGTCTCCACCGCCTGGGTAGTAGACTCCTGAGTTTTATTGGAACATCCTGCTGCCATCATCATAATTGCGGCTGCTGCCGCCGCTGCCAAATATCTCTTTCTCATAATTCCATCTCCTCATATTCTTCGATTCTTTATTTATACACTCTTTTCTCAGGGGTGCAGTGCCATTATATCCCATATAAAAAATAATGGCTATTAAAGAACCATGAAGATTTCTTACAAATTTTGTTACAGTTCACAGTTCACGGGGACATAACCGCATATGCCCATTAAAAATCGCCCGGGGCAATGGGGCATATGCTTTGGCCCCAGAACTGTACCTCCCCGCTGCCGGCGGCAATACATCAAAGAGGATCCGCCTGTTCGATAACCTTCTCGGCTTCCAGAGCCCGGCGGATTATGTACAGAAAATCCTCCGAAAGCTCCGTCCCCTCTTTTAACACAAAAGGCTTCCCGTCAAGAAAGGCATTGGAGAGCTGGTACACATAGTACTCCCCGTCCTTCTGCATTTCTGCCAGGACATCTCCCTGAGCCCGCATGTCCCCGGTGTCCCTCTCCCTGCCGATAGCCAGATCTGCCAGCGCCTGCAGGATAACGGCAAAATGTTCCTGATCCCAGGCCGACAGATACATACACTTGCAAAGCCCTTTCGTAAAAAACGGATAATGCCCGTAGCAGTCCACAAGCTCCTTGAACCTGGTCTTATGTCCCGAATTCTCAAACAGCCCTCTCTCCTCCAGCGCAGATACATACCGTTCGCTTTTACTCATATGCCCCTCCTTATACATCCCCTGAACCACAAGAACGGGACCGGCCTTCCCGGTCCCTCTCATTTACTTTTTCGCAATCCTTACGCAGGCGGCCTTCCCCTCATTTAATTCCACGCTGACGTTCAGCTTCCCGCCCATGCTGGTAGCCATATCGCCGGCCGATACGCCGTCTACGGTTACATCATACTGCATATCTTCTTCCAGCTGAACCGTAATCTGCACGTCTTTATCGCCTTCCGCCTGAAACTCTACGCCCCGATCCGTGGCTGCAAAGTGAAAGACTGCTGTCCCCGGAACAGACTCATACACAAACATGCCGTTGCGTTCCAGCTTGGTAATCTCATGATAGGTCTTTACCTTATACAAATCCCCCTGATGTTCAAAATTGTCCAGCTTTGCCTTCCTGCTTAACTTGTGATTTCCAAAACTGATACTCCCGTCTGCCTCTGAACGGATTAATTCTTCAACTACTGACATGGCCTTTTCCTCCTGGTATTTTAGTGATACTTATCTTTTATTGTTTCCGCAGCACAGTAAACAGTCAAAAACCACGGCCTACTTTGCAGCGAATATAAGCCCTTCTTCCCCTCTTGCTACCTCTACCTCATCGCCTTCCCTGACAGTCCCGTCCAAAATCTCCTCGGCCAGCTTATCTTCCACCATAGTCTGGATGGTTCTGCGCAGAGGCCTGGCCCCATATTTGGCATCATAACCCTTTTCAATAAGATACTCCTGGCTTTCCTCCGTCACATGGAGCGTAATGTTCATCTGCTGGCTGGTTCGTCTGCCAATTCCCCGCAGCATAATGGAAACAATTTCCTTCATATTCTCTTTATTTAACGGGTGGAATACCATCACCTCGTCAATCCGGTTAATAAACTCCGGTTTGAATATCCGTTTTACTTCCTCCATCACCCGATCTTTCATGAAGCGGTAGTTTTCCTGCTCGTCGTTGACCGACGTAAAACCTAAGCGTTTGGGGGAGATAATATTCTCCGCGCCGGCGTTGGAAGTCATAATCAGGATCGTATTTTTAAAATCAATCTTTCTTCCCTGAGCGTCCGTCACATGGCCGTCGTCCAGAACCTGAAGCAGGATGTTAAACACGTCCGGATGGGCTTTCTCAATCTCGTCAAACAGAACCACGGAATAGGGATTTCTGCGCACCTTCTCGCTGAGCTGCCCCCCTTCGTCGTATCCCACATATCCCGGCGGCGAACCTATCATCTTGGATACGCTGTGCTTTTCCATATACTCCGACATGTCCACCCGTATGAGAGCGCTTTCCGTCCCGAACATGGCCTCCGCCAGAGCCTTGCTGAGCTCCGTCTTGCCCACTCCCGTAGGTCCCAGAAACAGAAACGAACCAATGGGACGCCTGGGATCTTTAAGCCCCACTCTGCCCCGTCGGATAGCCTTGGCCACTGCGGTAACCGCCTCGTCCTGCCCTACCACTCTCTCATGGAGAATGGACTCCAGCTTTTTAAGCCGCTCCGATTCCTCCTCCTCCAGCTTCTTTACGGGGATCTTCGTCCAGCCGGATACCACGTCGGCAATCTCATTCTCTCCCACCACCAGCTTCCGGCTTATCTTTTCCTTCTGCCATTTCTCCCGGACCTTCTCTATCTTCTCCCGCTTTTTCTGCTGTTTCTTCTTAATCTCCCCGGCTTTCTCATAGGCTTCCGCCTTGATGGCCGCCTCCTTCTGCTTCTCCAGAGCAGCTATCTCCTGTTCCAGATCCTTTATCTGGGAAGGCTCCACAAAGTTTGTCAGCCTCAGCTTGGAAGATGCCTCGTCAATAAGATCAATGGCCTTATCCGGCAAAAACCGATCGTTAATATAGCGGGCTGACAGCTTCACTGCCGCCTTCAGGGCCTCATCCCCAATCTTTACATTGTGGTGCTTCTCATAATGCCCTCTCAGGCCTTTCAGGATCTCAAAAGTCTCGTCCTCCGAGGGCTCCTCCACATTCACCGGCTGGAACCGGCGCTCCAGGGCAGAATCCTTCTCGATATACTTTCGGTACTCTTCGATGGTGGTCGCTCCGATAAGCTGCAGCTCCCCTCTGGCCAGAGACGGCTTTAAGATATTGGAAGCATCGATAGCCCCCTCCGCGCCGCCGGCGCCGATAATCGTGTGGATCTCATCAATAAACAGAAGAACTTCCCCGTCCTCCATCACCTCCGCAAGTACCCTTTTGATCCGCTCCTCGAATTCTCCCCGGTACTTGGAGCCTGCCACCATTCCTGACAGATCCAGGGTCACCACTCTCTTATCCGCAATGGTCTCCGGCACATTGCCCGCCGCAATCAGCTGGGCAAGCCCTTCCACAACCGCCGTCTTTCCAACCCCCGGCTCCCCCATAAGGCAGGGATTATTTTTGGTCCGGCGGCTTAAGATCTGAACCACCCTCTGCATCTCCGCCTCCCGGCCGATAACCGGATCCAGTTTTCCCTCCCTGGCAAGAGCCGTCAAATCCCTGCTGTATCTGTCCAGAGTCGGCGTAGCCGCTTTCCCTCTGGCGCTCTTGCTTCCGGGAATATCGTCTCTGCCGGCAGACGCATCCTCACCCATGGCCGCAAGAACATCCACGTAAAGGCGCTGAATGCTGATCCCTATGGTATTTAACAGCCTGGAAGCCACACAGTCGTTTTCCCGGATAATGGCAATGAGAATATGCTCCGTGCCGATAAGAGGCGCTTTAAATCTCACTGCTTCCCGGTAACTGTTCTCAATAACCCTTCTTGCACTGGGGGTATAAGTATTGCGCTCTACAGTGCGCACCGCCTGGTTCGGCGTGATCAGCTGGCTCACCAGCTCCGTCACCTTATCCACCTTCACGCCGCATTCATCCAGTACCCTGGCCGCCACGCCGGTCCCCTCCTGTAAAAGGCCGATAAGCAGATGCTCCGTGCCCACATAGTTGTGGCCCAGCGTCTCCGCCGCGTCTACAGCCAGGCCTATAGCCTCTCTGGCTTTTGCAGTGAAACGATCTATCATGATAGTTTGATCCTCCTCAATCTGTTTATCATGTACACTCCTGCTCTCTTTGCACCTGATTTTGTAAGATAATTTTTTCGCACAGCATAAATTAATCAGGCGTACATGTTCATATTACCGGTCCGACAGCCGCGGCAGCTCGCTTCTCAAATAAGCCGCCCTGGCCACATCCAGCTCCCCTTTATCCAAAGGCCTGTCGGAGAGTTTCTGTAAATTGGCCGTCTGGATTCCCAGCATCAGACAAAACACCGGACAGGGCTCCTCCGTCTTCACAAGCCCGTCGGCAATGCCGCACATCACCTGTGACAAGAAGGTCATGGCGTCCTTCATGGTAAGCCTTTTGGCATACTTCAAAACGCCGTAGGATTTATACACTTCATCCTCCCGCTCCAGACGGTGGCTGCCAAGGCTCATCTCGCGAATCTGCCTCTCCTGGTCGTCAAGCTGCACTGCCACTTTGCTTACCAGATCCACCAGTTCTTTCTCCGTCCTACCCATCGTCTTCTGGTTGGAAATCTCGTAGAGGGCCCCGTAATTTTCCCTGCCTTCCCCGTAGACGCCTCTGACAGACACGCCGATTCTCCCCATATCATTGAGCATGGAGGGGAACTTCTTTCCCATGGACAGGGTGGGCAGGTGGACGATGGCCGTGGCCCTCATCCCTGTGCCCACATTGGTGGGGAAGGACGTCAGGTATCCGTATTTTTCATCAAACGCATAGGAAAACCTGGAATTGACAAAATCATCCACCTGGTTGGCCGTCTTTAAGGCCTCTGTCAGACTCAGCCCCGGCTGCCACACCTGGATCTTAATATGGTCCGTGCCGTTGAGCAGAAGGCTTACATCCTCCTCCCTGGTGATCAGGATGGACATGGGACCCTTTTTTTCCACGATGAAGGAATTCAGGATTCTCCTTTCCTTTAAAGCCCTTTTATCCAGATCGCTCAACTCGTCCAGATACGCAAATTCATAATCCCGGCCGTCCGCATCGCCCAAGTCCTGGAGGCCTTCGCCAAGCCGGGCCAGCATCTCCCTGCTCTCCTCCCCCGAAAGTCTGGAGGGAAATACATACTCCGACCAGTTGCGGGCCAGCCGTATCTTGCTGCATATGATATTGCTGCTGTTTTGTTCTGCCTGTTCAAACCACTTAAGCATCGGCTTCCATCCCTTCTTTCAGCGCCCGGATCCTGTCCCGGTACGCCGCCGCATTTTCATAATCTTCCACCCGAAGGGCCTCTTTTAATTTTCTCTCCCAGGCCCTAAGCTGCTGTTTTGCAGAATTGTTGTTTTTTGCCGTCTCCTCCTCAGCTACGATGGCGGCATCCCCCCGGCTTTCCTCCGGAAAATCCTGATACAGGGGACGCTTCCCCTTGTGGCTGTCGCTGCCCTGAAGCTGCTTGATATTGTCATGGATCAGCGGATCAAAAATGCTGTAACAGTCCGCGCATCCAAAGCAGCTGTTATTCACAAACTCCTCATAAGACATGCTGCAGGTGGGGCAGGTCACCTGGGAAAGTCTGTCCTTCTTCTGAACGGGCATCTCTCCGCCAAGAAGTCCTGACAAAAGCTGAGCCAGGGGAAACTCGCCGTCAAAAATCGCGGAATACGGCCCGAAATCCATCTCCTTTGCGCACTGAGCACAAAAATTGTGTTCCGTTTTTACCCCGTTGATCACTTCCGTATATTGAATATTCGCCTCACGGATCTTACACCTTTCACACAACATAGAACTATCCTCCATCATCTATAACCTATACGCTTATCCCGCAGCCCTGGCTTAAAGCGTCCCGTCCTTATGCGTCCCCCCTGTCGGCAAACAGCTCATAAATCTCGTCTACCAGCCGGTGTACTTCCTCCCGGCGTATGCCCTTGCAGATACCTTTGGCCATGGCCACGGCAATTTCCTCCTTCATCTCCTCCAGCCCTCTCTGTTTATCCACCTCCAGGGAGACTACGGCCCCCTTCCTCCGGTCAAGCTTAACAAAGCCTTCCTGTCTCAGCACAGAGTAGGCCTTATTTACTGTATGCATATTAATGCTGATATTATCCGCCAGCTGACGCACCGACGGCAAAGAATCCCCTTCCCGAATCCGGCCCGTGGCAATTCCTATGATAATCTGATTGCGAAGCTGTATATAGAAAGCCTCATCACTGTTAAAATCAATACTCAGAATCATACATCCACCATCTTTCGTTATATCTGTTATAGCTATCTTATAACATTCTGACCCATTCGTCAAGCAGAAATCTTTCCCACAAAAACCAGGGGCAGCCTTTTGGACCACCCCTGCCAGTTATTCCAAATCAATTACTTCAAAATCATCGTCCGCTTCCGCAGCCGCCCTTGGCTGAGCACCTCTCTGGGGCAAAGGAGCGCTGCCTCTCCCCCCGCCGGCTGATACGGAAGCACCCCGGATTTCACTGACGGGAACCGCCCTGGTTCCCCCTGAAGGCGCGCCTGTCCGCCCTCCTGCCATACCCTGGGGACGCGGATCCCTGGCTGCCGGGGATTTACCTGTACCGCCGGCACCCCGGGCTTTCTGGGACGGCTGGGGAGCATTCTTGCGGACACTTCCGCCCCGTGAATTCGAACCGTTTCCCGCCTGTGCACCCCCGCGGCTGCCCGTGTTTTCTCCCTGGTAGGAGCCGCCCCTTCCCGGGTAAGCCCGCGAGCTTTCCTCGGCCTGGACTCTTCTGACAAAGGCAAGATCTTCTTCCCTCTCAGCCTCCTCTTCCTCCTCCTCAAGGCCTCTCAAGTACCGTTCCTCTCTCGTCATTCTGGGACGTCTTTCACGGGGATCCGGATCCCATCCGTCCTCCTCGTCCTCCCTCTTCTCAATAAAATCATCCCTGTGCCCTCTTCCGGCAATGAGAATAATGATCACGATCAGCAGAATGGCCGCCAGCGCAATCAGTCCTATGATAATCCAGAAACGGATCTCGTAATCCTGGAGCAGGGAGTTGTACTCGAGGGCGGTTTCGTTGTACTTCTGCTCAAACTCCCCGCCTCCCGCCGGATCATGGAAATACCTCTGAAGGGTTTTTTCCGTCAAATCGTAGCGGTAAAACCCGCTCTCCCCCTCTTCGTTGATTGCATAGAAAATACAGTATTCCGGATTTTCGTCATTGCCCCAAATCCACCCCTGCACTGCCTGGCCGTCGATGGTAATGGGACACAGGACAAACCCCTCCGGAACTTCCATCCCTTCCTGGGCCGAGACCACGGTAATATCCCTCTCATAGGTCTTTAAAGATACCTGGGCCGCTATGGGAGCACTGTCTCCGGCCTCCCCCTCCACCTTTGTAACCATTATCCGGTAAGTCCTGGTCTGGCCGTCGGCCGAGGTTACCGTGCAGACGATCTCGTTTTCTCCCAGCTGCAGATTTTCATTGCCGGATACGGCCACGCTGGCACCCTCATCTGCCGCCGGCGCACTGACCGTAACCGTCTCCACATCGCCGCCGACCGTAGCCGTATAGTTTTCCGTATCCGGTGAGAAAGCCGGCGACAAA
Source organism: Hungatella sp. (assembly GCA_022798105.1). GTDB lineage: Bacteria > Bacillota > Clostridia > Lachnospirales > Lachnospiraceae > UBA3402. The sequence goes on along the minus strand of JAAWLV010000043.1, from coordinate 5,607 downwards.
ACTCCCGGGGAGATCTGTAAATCCGACAAAAGCGCCCCTCCGGCAGCTGCCGCCTCCCCCGTAACCGTGACTGCGGAGCTGCCCTGCTGGGCAATATTAACTAACTGTCCGTTTTTGTCGTACACCTCCTGGGTGCTGACGGCAATGGTGCTGGTTCCCGGCTTTAACGCCTTAAATTTCAGCGCAAAGGCCAGCTCCGAATAATTGCCTCCCTGGGCCTCGCCTGCAACCCGGATAGAGCCTGCGTCCCCCGTGGCGCCGGTCCCCTCGATAAACTGCAGGGCCGACGCGTCATAGGACAGCATCACATTGGAGCTGTTGATGGTCTCGTCGCCTGTGGCGCTGATCTTCATGTTTACCGTCACTTCGCCTCCAGCCTCCGCGGACGGGTCGGAAAATGCAATCCTGGCCGCCAGCGCCTGAAAGGATATGGCTAAACTCATCAGAGAAACCGCCGCGGCTCCTCCTATGATTCTTTTTAATCTAATCATACTGTCTCCTGTCTTCTCCTTATCGGATTATCGTTACGTTACTTCCTCCGGGCCCTGTATGGCCGCTGCCGGATCCGTTTGTACTCTGTTCAGGACCGCCGGTTATAATCTCAATGGAAGTTCCTGAGCCGGAGGGCGAACTGCTTCCTGTCCCCGATACTCCTGGCCCTTGGCTGCCTCCTCCTGTCTGCCCGCTCCCCTGACGCACCACATGGATCACATAGTAGGAGACGGTTCCGTTCTGAGCTTTTACCTGAACCGTAATATCCGTATTGCCGCTCTGCAGCTGAATCGTGCCTGTTCCCGTAACCGCTGCGCCGGAATCCGAAGCCTGAGCCCGCACATTTACTGATGTGACGGAAGAACCTACAATCAGGTTGTAGGAAGTGACATCCCGGCTGAAGGTCGGCGTCAGGCTGTAGCCGTCCACGCTCAGCCCGGAAAGTTTGCTGTTGGGGCTGTTGTCGGAGGTAGGCTGCTGGCATGGGCTTTCCGGCATATTTTTATAAACCGGGATCTTAAATTCCAGCGCCAGCTGTTTTAGCTGGCTGCTGTAGGCTTCCTCCAGCTTCGCCCCCTCAGAGGCGGCTGCCTGGACATTGGTCATATACTGGTGCTTGTAGAGATTGGTTCCCTGGACGTTAAACTTCTTTAAATAAAAAGTGTCCTGTCCCGCGTCCACATAGTTGGCCCCATAATACATGGCTCCGCCTAAGATCGCTTTATCCACGCTGTTCCAGGGACGTTCATAGCTTCCCGACTGGGAGGCAAACCACAGCCCTCTCTCTATAGCCTCCATGGAACCGGACTTATATGCTTCTATGTTGAAGAAATTGTAGTATCCCTCATACCCGGAAACCGTCCCTGAGATGCCTCTGCTTCCCTGGGTTCCCTGTTCCTGGAGAATCATCGCCGTCAGCACATAGGGATTTACCCCGGACCGGGCCGCTGCATTCATAATAATTTCTGCGTAGGATGCCGTGGGAACCGAGTAGGAACCGCCGGAAGGCGAGGCGCCTCCGGACCCTGAAATCATACCGGGGCCTATGGCCGTTCCCACACGGACGGTATCTCTTTTGTCAATGGACGCCCCCGGCGCCTGCAGACTTACGTTGGATTTGCCGCCGCCCCCTGAGGACGGGCTGACTCCCGGCTGTACATTTGCATTCCCTTTGTTGGTAGTGCCGGATCCCGGCCCCTGACTTCCCGCAGTCTGGCCGCTTCCGCCTGTGCTTCCGCTGCTTCCGGGAGCAGCGGACGAACCGCGGACACCGCCGCCGTCGCTGCCCGGGCTTACGCCGGGCTGAACCTTATTCTGGTTTGTTCCGGAAGGTGTGCCGGATCCGGAACCGGCAGACGTACTTCCTCCGCCCACCACGCCGGGCCCTCCGTTTACGTCGGGAGTCTGGCCTCCGGGGCTTGCATTTGTGCCCGACGAACTGCCGGGGCCGCTGCCATTTGACGCCGTGCCGCCCGATACTCCTACGGAATTGTCCAAAAATGTACCCTGAACCATGCTTTTTATCCCGTCTATGGTATGGATGCTGCTGTTATATTTGTGGCGCAGGAACTGAAACACATATTTCTCGTTCAAAAAGTTTCTGGGATCCATGTAATAGCTGACAATCTCCCTGGAAGCCGCCACCCAGTTTCCGCTGTCAAATGAAGGCCATGTGTTAGTATCCCAGTTATAAGCCCCTGTCTCCATGGACTTCCACGAAGTGGGACTGCTTCCCGGCACCAAATTCCTGCCCACGACGCTCTCGTTATTGATCACATCATTCCAGTCCAGATTTGTGTGCTGAGCCGTGAACACCCAATTAGGATATTCCGCGTGAAGCTGGCGCAGGCCTGGTTTGTAGCTCTCGGGAAACCCCTGGCTGGACAAATACTGCTCAAAATTGCCGTCTGACTGGTATGCGGTGGGAAACTTAATATAATCGGAGCGCACATACCCGGTGGCCTGGGCCCCGTTCTTTGTAAACTGAATCTGATACCACACCTTCCCGTCGCTGCCTGTAGTCTGCCCCACCACATTGACAGAGACACCGTAGGACAGTTTACCCACAGCCTGATTGCCGGTCCCCGGCCCGCTCCTCACATTAAGGCTGGTAGCGGTTACGGTGGCTGTACTTGCAAAGCTGACCACCGGGGAACGGCCCAGATAATTTCCTGCGTAATTTATAGTCATAAACAGAACCAGCAAAACTGCCAGCCCCTGTCTTATTTTTCTTTTCCTCATTGGTTTTTCTCCTATAACCTTTTCCTTCAGCAGGACATTACTGCCATTATAAGGATATTTCAGGTCATATGTCAACCATATCACAAAAAGTTCATGGGTTTGAAGCTGAATTTGTAAGTAAATATTAAATAAATCGCAGAACTTTTGGAAGTGATGCTGCTGTTGCAGCTTTCCGCTTAACAGGCGGAGAGGGAAACCGGCCTGGTTTCCCTCTTTCTTCCTGTAGGGTATAGTAACCCAACGGACATACCTTAATCGTAATACAGACTCTTTTTATACCGGATATGCCTTATTGGCCGTGTCTGCCACCGCAGAATCGATCTTGGTCTGCTGGGCTTCTCTGTACTTGAAAAATTCTTCTGCCACCTTGGGGAACAGGGCATAGGACAAAACATCCTCATCCTGCTGCTTCCACTGAGCGCACTCTTTCTCAAACTGAGGAAGCTGAGGCGGAATCAGATCTGCCGGACGGCAGGTAATCGGGGTCTCCTCACCGATAATCTTCTTCTGTACTTCCCGGTTAAAGGGCTTTACAGTCTGGCCGAACTCCCCAAGCATAATCTTCTTTGATTCCTTGGGAACCATCTTGTAGCGCTCGCCGCCGATAACATTCATAACCGCCTGAGTTCCCACGATCTGGGAGGACGGGGTTACCAGAGGCGGCTCGCCGAAGTCCTTTCTCACTCTGGGAATCTCCTCCAAAACCTCCCGGTACTTGTCCTCCTGCCCGGCTTCCTTTAACTGGGAAACCAGGTTGGACAGCATTCCGCCGGGAACCTGATACTGAAGCGTTTTGATGTTGACGCCCAGCACCTTGGGATTTAACAGGCCGCTCTTTAAGGCCTGCTCCCGCAGAGGTGCAAAGTAGTCTGCGATCTCGGCCAGTTTCACCTGGTCATAACCTGTATCGTATTCCGTACCCTTAAAGGTCTCCACCATAACCTCCGTAGCCGGCTGGCTGGTGCCAAGGGCCAGGGGCGACATGGCTGTGTCGATGATATCGCAGCCCGCTTCCACCGCCTTTAAGTAAGTCATGGAAGCCACACCGGAGGTGTAGTGGGTGTGCAGGTCAATGGGAAGATGGGTGGAGCTTTTAAGAGCCGTCACCAGCTCCTGGGCGGCATAGGGAGTCAGAAGCCCTGCCATGTCCTTGATACAGATGGAATCGGCGCCCATATCCTCGATCCTCTTTGCGATATCCTTCCAGTAATCTATGGTGTAGGCATCTCCCAATGTATAGCACAGGGCAATCTGTGCGTGGGCTTTTTCTTTGTTGGCCGCCCGTACGGCAGTCTGAAGATTGCGAAGATCATTCAGACAGTCAAAAATACGGATAATATCAATACCGTTGGATACGGACTTCTGAACGAAATACTCCACCACATCGTCTGCATAGTGGTTGTATCCAAGGATGTTCTGGCCCCTGAACAGCATCTGCAGTTTGGTGTTCTTAAAACCGTCCCTCAGCTTTCTCAGCCTTACCCAGGGGTCTTCCTTCAGAAACCGCAGGGAAGCGTCAAAGGTGGCGCCGCCCCAGCACTCCACGGCATAATATCCGATTTTGTCCATCTTCTCGATGATGGGCAGCATCTGTTCTGTGCTCATTCTGGTGGCGATTAAGGACTGATGAGCGTCACGGAGGACAGTCTCTACAATCTTGACCGGTTTTTTTTCTGTCACTGCCATTATATTACCTCCAAAATATTTTCAATTATATTCAACTTATTTTACCCCGAAGATGGCCATAAACGTACCGGCGGCCACAGCGGTTCCGATAACGCCTGCCACATTGGGGCCCATGGCGTGCATCAGGAGGAAGTTGGTGGGATCCGCCTCAGCTCCTACCTTCTGGGATACACGGGCCGCCATAGGCACTGCCGACACGCCGGCAGAACCGATAAGCGGATTCACCTTACCGCCTGTAGCCTTGCACATCAGTTTGCCGAACAGCACGCCCGCCATGGTTCCCACGGCAAATGCAATAAGGCCCAGTGCCACGATCTTGAGGGTATCCAAGTTAATGAATGCCTCCGCGCTGGTGGTTGCGCCTACGGAAGTTCCCAGAAGGATAACCACGATATACATCATGGCGTTGGACGCGGTCTCAGCCAGCTGTCCCACAACGCCGGACTCCTTAAACAGGTTGCCAAGCATCAGCATGCCCACAAGAGGAGCCGTGGAAGGCAGAATCAGACATACCACGATGGTAACGATAATGGGGAACAGAATCTTCTCCAGCTTGGAGACAGGACGAAGCTGCTCCATTTTGATCCTGCGCTCCTTCTCCGTGGTAAATAATTTCATAATAGGCGGCTGGATAATGGGCACAAGGGCCATGTAGGAGTATGCCGCCACGGCGATGGGGCCCATGAGCCCCGTCTGTCCCAGCTTTCCTGCCAGGAAGATGGATGTGGGGCCGTCCGCTCCGCCGATAATGGAGATGGCTGCTGCTGCCTTATCGTTAAAGCCCATTAAAATCGCCATAAAGTAAGCGGTGTAAATACCAAACTGGGCCGCCGCCCCTAAAAGAAAGCTTTTGGGGTTGGCGATCAGGGGGCCAAAGTCCGTCATTGCCCCGACGCCCATGAAAATCAGGGAAGGAAGAATACTCCACTCGTCCAGCAAAAAGAAATAGTGAAGAAGTCCTCCGTCTTCCATAATATCCGGGTAGATATTAACAAGCAGCATACCGAAGGCAATGGGAACCAGCAACAGAGGCTCAAATCCTTTTTTAATGGCCAGGTACAAAAACCCGCAGGCCACGGCGATCATGACCAGGTTGCCCCCTGTCAGGTTCAAAAATGCTGTCTGCTGAAGAAGATTCCCCAATGTACTTGTTATATATTCCATGTCAATCCCTCCATCCGGAATCTG
>JAAWLV010000042.1 GCA_022798105.1 Hungatella sp. | reverse complement strand
CCCCGGTTCCGATATTTTTCTAAAACGCCAAAATCAACGATTTCCGGGTAGCCTTTTCCTCCAAATGCTCCCCACGCACTATTGGGATAAATATTTATGTAGCCAACTGGGTTTCCGGAATATTCTGCAACCAATGAAATGGCCTTCCCTGATTGTTGATCTTCCAATCTTTTTTGATATTTCTCAATGTTTGCATCCCATCCCTGTTCGATTTCAGCATCCGTAATTGCCTGTGCATCTTTGCACTCCATATTATGAATCGTTATTTGTCCGTTAGAAAACTAAACCATATAAATATACCTCCTATATGATATTTATAAAACTCGCTGAGCTACAACCACAGTATAGTTATCCGTGTCGTATGTAATCCCCGTCTCCTTAAAATTGTTTTTATGCCAAAAATGCTCTGCCTGGGGATTGCCTTTCACCCAGCCAAGTCGCACACTCAAAAGTCCAATGTCAGTCAGATAGCGGCACAAATCATCAATAATGTTGCTTCCAATTCCCGTATTTTGAATAGATGCTGCTGTCATAAAAAAGCCTATGAAAGCAGTTTTTTCATCAGGATATGCCATAATCATTTGGGTACTTGTTACCGGGATTGTGCGTAAATTTTTGAACGTGTCATTATCACGCTCCATAAAAAACAGCATTGCTGCAATGACACCGATGATACATGGCAAGAGAAAGATAACGCCATATCCCATAACCATATTGATATCAATATCAAATTCATCTATGTAACGGAGATAATCCCTTAATATACTCTCAATATTGACTTCTGTACACCCATCCCATTCCTGCTCCAACAATCCATTGTCATTTTGACCCATTTCTTCTAAAAACAGAAGATACGCATACGGAATACTTTTTCCATGTTGTTTCAAATCGGCTATTTCCTCCAAGGCATGGATTTGTTTTTGCGATGCCGGCTCAACTTTTTCTGACCGCTGTTTATCTATGGAGTTCATTGTTTTAAAAAGCCTTTCAATCATTGTTTCCAAAGAACCCGCTTCAAAAGAAATTTCATTTAGCATTACGTTGTTGCCTCCTTTCAGTGGGTACACAATTCCGAAAAGGGAGAAATTTTATACATGAGGCAAATATACAGAAAACGCAGAGCCACAGCCCACTGTTGAAGCAACTTTGATATATCCTCCCTGCATGGTGACGATTTCACGAGCCAGATATAATCCGATACCAATTCCCTCAATATCGTGTACTTCTTCTTCCCGGTAAAAGCGTTTGAAGATCCTCCCCTGTCGGTTCTCCGCAATTCCTTTACCACTGTCAGTTATATCTACTTTTACATAGAACTCCCAGCTTTGAACAGAAACCTGAATATCTCCGCCTGCCGGGGTGTACTTCACCGCATTATCCAGAATGTTGAACAGGGCTTCACTTGTCCATTTCCTGTCGTGAGCCAGCACGATATCTGCCGGACAAGCTACGCTGACATGAATATTCTTCCTTTCGGCGTTCAGCAGAATGCCGCCCAGCGCTGCCGCCAGAGTATCATAAAGAGGCTGCATCTTTTTGTCCAGTGAAATGACGCCGGTTTCCAGACGAGAGGTTTTTATCATAGCCTGCATGAGAAAGTCCAGCTTTTCGAGCTGGCCGCTGGATGCCATTAAAAACTCCTGCCGTTTTTCCTCTGGCACAGGCTGTTCCAGCAGCGTGACATTCACCATCTGGAGATTGGCAATGGGCGTTTTCACCTGATGGGATATGTCGGAAATCAATTCCTGCAGGTTGGCACGTTCTTTTGTTACGCTCTCCTGGTTCTCCCGCAGGACTTCATACAGGCGCGCCAGCCGGTGATTGATTTTGTAAAACAGATTTTCTTCCTCATATCTTTGCGGCGGTGCAGTCGATCCATTCAGCATATCATCCATTGTCCGACACAGGTTGTCCGAGAATAAAACCAGTTTGCGGCGGAGAAAGGCCACAAAAAAGGCAACGCAGACAATCACCAGCGCAACGAACAGTAGCACCAGCCATACGACTGCCGGATTTTTTGTAAGGAGGACAACCGCAACGATGGCAGCGGCAGAGATCACACTTAAAAAAGCAGCGCCTACCGCACAGGCACGGTTGATAGAAAGTTTATCAGCACTCACTTTTTCAGCCCTCCAATCCACATATAGCCCATGCCATAAACGGTCTTGATATATTGCAGGCCATCTATCTCGATTTTTCCCCGGATGCGGCTGATCGCAACGGTCAAAGCGTGTTCATCCACAAAGTTTTCGTCTGCGTCCCATAGCTTTTCAAGGAGTACCTGCCGGGTCAAGACGATCTGCGGATTTCTTACCAGCACTTTCAGTAAGCGATATTCCATCGGCGTAAAAATAATCGGCTCTCCCGCAAGGGTGGCGGTCAATTCCGAGAAATTGACGGATAATGTGCCGTCTGTGTAGCAATCTCCGCCTGTCTGCTTCTCGATGCGACCCAGCAGTGCCGAAACCTTTTTTCGGAAAACACTGATCGGAAACGGCTTCGTCACATAATCGTCTGCTCCCAACTCAAAACCTTTTAGCATATCGCTTTCCATATCGTTTGCGGTCAGGAAAATCACTGCGGTATCTGGATGGCGCTCTTTGATTTCCGCACAGAAGTCAAATCCGTTTCCATCAGGCAAGTTGACATCCAGCACGATCAAATCATAGTCCTGCGCTTCACAGAAATTGACCGCCGCTGATTTTGATATGGCAGCGTCCACTGTATAACCAGCCGCAGAAAGATTGTAGCAAAGTGTATTGTTCAAAAGACGGTCATCCTCAACTATTAAAAGCCTCATATCGTCACATCCTCCGTAAGCTACGATATCAAATAAATGTCACAAAAATGTCACAAGAAAAATTTTGCAAAGAAACATACGAGATAATTTTATGGAACTATGGAAGATAAGTCAACCCCTCCAAAGTGCAAACAATAACTTAAACCTTGCGGCCGCAATTTACCCAAGCGGGAACGAACCTTTTCGACGGTTCAAATTCTTCCATATTGTATCAAATGACCATGTACTTCATGGCGGCTGCTTCCTGTCAGCGCCGTACCTGCCAGCGTTACTGCGTCGTTCTCTATGAGAACAAACAAATAGAGACCTCGATTTCTCAAAAGCCGCCGTGGAAGAATAAGAATGGAATATACCTCTACTGGGCGACAGTTCTTTTCCTATGCTTGGCTACGTTATTCCAAATTCGGGATAAAATTATAGAAATCTTTATTCAGTTTTAAGCTGCGGGAATGTTCAGCATGATATTTACCACAAATTGAGGTTCCTCTGTCACTTTGTATTCCAGAATATCTTTCTTTTCTTCAATTCTGCTACGTTTCATGGTTTTCTGGTAGATGGGGAGCCTGTCCAAAAGTAGGGAGGAAGGCTCGTCAAACCCGCATAAATCCTGGGCTTTTTCGGATTTTTCCTCAACGGAGCATTTCGATACAGATATAGGTACCGAAGAACTGGCCCATTTGGAGATCGTGGCATCCATCGTCCATCAGCTTACCAGGAATCTCACCCCTGAGCAGATCGAGGCATCTGGCTTTGGCCCCTACTATATTGATCATACCACCGGCATCTGGCCCCAGGCCGCAGGCGGGGTTCCCTTTAATGCCTGTGAGTTCCAGTCCAAGGGCGATCCCATAACCGATTTGTTTGAGGATCTGGCAGCAGAGCAAAAAGCCCGCTCCACCTACGACAATATCCTCCGAGTCGTAAAAGACCCGGAAGTGTGCGACCCAATCCGTTTTTTGCGGGAACGGGAGATCGTCCACTTCCAGCGTTTCGGCGAAGCCCTGCGGGATGTTCAGGAGCATCTTGACAGCCGCAACTTCTATGCGTTTAATCCGGCTTTCGATAAACCGGCCGGCAGTCCGGCTCAATCCTGATCCAATGTTACAGCCGCCAGGCTCCGTCCCGGCGGCTGTAATTTATGGTTCCGGTTCACGCCATGGCTAATCACTCCGCTGATTAGCCATGGGCCAGCGCCGTTACGGGGGCAAAGCATATGCTCCATCGCCGCAGGCGATTTTTAATGGGCATATGCGGTTACGTTCACAGGGTATCTGTGAACAGTAACCACAACCAGTTACTGTTCACTGGTACCCAGTAAACAGTAACCCGGTCCGCCATTCCAAATCGCCTTCGGCGATGGGCGGCCTGGTTCGCTGCCATTACGTGCATCCTTCCGGCTAATCAGCGTGGTGATTAGCCGGGGGTGAACAGTAACCGCAACCATTCCTGTCCCCGCAAAAATCACCTTTGCCGGTTGACATTTTTTAACTGTTTTGTTACGATTATCTTAACATTTAATGAACACAAGGGGGATAAACTTATGAAACTACGCAATCTAAAATTTCTCGCACTTCCTGCCACGCTTACTTTGAATCTGGCTCTCTGCGGCAGCATGGCTCTGGGCGCTGCAACCGCACCGGCTGAAGGGCCCGGTGCGCCAAAGAACGCGGCCTCCGGAAGCCAGATCGCCCAGGTCGAGGGGTTTGACTGGGGTCCCGGAGTTACCAAGACCATCATTTCCCTGGACAGAGCCGTCACGGCCGACTCCGTTCAGGCCGCAAAGTTCTCAGTCAATGAGCATAAACAGACCTACGATTATGCGGCCTATGGACAGTTATCAAAAAACGCTCCCTATACCCACACCGGAGGCAGGACCCTGCGCACCATCACAGATGCCTACACCTGCGATGAGAACGGCAGCCCTGCAGGCGGCAGCTCCTCCCACATTGCGCTGGAGCTGAAATGTACGCCTGAGGAAGGCTCCTGTTTCTATTACAGTTTAGGAACTTCCCAGAATTCCTGGTGCAGTTATTATAACCTGGATGTTGCCCTGGAAGACAACTGTACGCTTACAGCCCAGGACGGAAGCGAGATATCCCAGCTTGCCGTTAATCCGTCCATAGATTGGAACGAATCCCTTATGCCCGATCTGGCAGGATTTGATCTGACCGGTACTTTTGAAAGCCTGGACGGCGATAAGATGACCTACGCCTCCTATGTCCCGACAAACGCCGGTCCAAACCACAAACGGCCTCTGGTTATCTGGCTTCATGGAGCCGGCGAAGGCGGCAGGGATCCCAGGATCGTGCTCCTTGGCAACAAGGTTACCGCACTGGCCAAGCCTGAGTTCCAGAATACCATGGGCGGCGCCTATATCCTGGCTCCGCAGGTCCCCGATTTCTGGATGACCTATGATGAAACCGGGTCCTGGGCGGATAACCCCGGAACGGATTCCGTTCACCTGAAAGGCTTAAAAGAACTGATCGATACATATGTCGCTGCCAATCCCGGAATCGACACCAACCGAATCATCATCGGCGGGTGCTCCAACGGCGGATACATGACCATGAATATGATCCTGAACTACCCGGATTACTTTGCTGCCGCATATCCTATCTGCGAGGCATACCGCGACTCCTCCATTACGGATGAACAGCTTTTAAGTATTAAAGAGCTTCCTGTCTGGTTTGTATATGCAAACAATGACGATACCGTAGCCCCCGGGGCCCACGCAGCTACCACGGTTCTCCGGTTAAAAGCCATAAACGCCAATATGCGCGCAAGCATTTTCTCCGATGTCCATGATACCACCGGATTGTACAAAGCCGGGGACGGCTCCGATTATCAGTATTCCGGTCACTGGTCCTGGATCTATTTCTTCAATAACCAGTGCAGAAACAACCGTCTGACTATGTGGAGCTGGATGTCTCAGCGAAGCAGGTAAATCATTGCCCAACGGGGCTGCTGCAAAGGCAGATGAATCATCTGCTTTGCAGCAGCCCCGTTTTCATAAGTAACCTTTAAAACTGCACTACCTCAATAATCCCTTTGTCCGGCTTTACAGACAGGGCATGTAAAACCGGCCCTACCCCGCCGTAATCCGGCCACTCCTCATACTCGATCCGGGCCTGGACTCGAACCCACTGCCTGGTCTCCAAGTGCCTGGCCTCCCTTGCCTTGCACACATACCCCAGAAATGTCATATCCGCCTCGCAGCAAGTCATAGCCATCCGGCCTGGCACAAAGTAATTTTTAGGAAATTCCGGTGATTTTAACACCATCCCTGTAAATTCCACCACTTTTCCCCGGTATCTGTCCGGTTTATCCATACAGTCAATATACCAGATTCCGTAAGCCTCCGGAGGAATTTCGATTACCTCTTTTGTCATGTCATAAGGAAGATCTGCCTCCGACACCTGGGAGATCTCCCCCTCCTCATCCTCGAATACAATCTCCGCCCTGTTGTTCATGGCCAGCAGTGTGCGGCGGTAGCCTTCCAGATCCTCAATCCCGTCGCAGCGGTTGCAGATTATCAGCTCGGAGCCCCGCACCATAGCTCCCAAAAGCGGCTTCATATTCTTCACATAGAGCTCAAAGGTGGAACCGTCAATGATGGTGACCTGCTGATAAATCGTCCAGTCCTTGGGAAGCTTCAGTTCATCCTGATTCCACATGCCGTTCCATTCCATCAGCACCCGCTCCGGATTATATAAAAGTTCCAGTTCCGTAAGCCTCTCCGGTGTCAGCTCTTCTAACGTGTCCACGGTTACAAGCTGGGTCTTCGTGGCCTTCAAAAGCTCCTCGTCATACTCCGTGTCCCCCTCTTCACATACGATTAAGAGGGTCTTGCCTTCTGTCTGAAAATACTCCTGCTCCATGGTAAACTGAAGAAACTCCGTCTTACCTGCCTCCAGAAAGCCATTGATCAGAAACAGAGGCATAATATCATCTTCAATTGCTGGTCCCATAGCTATCAACTCCTGCCAAATGCTTTATTAAGTTCCTCTTCTCTCAGCCTTGCACCGATGACACAGACCTTTCCGGTATAATCCGGTTTACCGGTCCGGATTTCAAACTCATCGGGCACCAGGTCAAAATAGTACCATTCCTCCGGGTTTTCGCCGGGAACCATGCCCTTTGCCCTGAGGATATCCCCATAGGCATTGCCGTTGGCCAGCTCATCCAGAATCTCTTCCAGTTTCTTTCTGTCACATCTGCCCACATGCTCCATACCCCAACTTGAAAACACCTCGTCCGCATGGTGATGGTCATGATCATGACAACCGCAGCTGCACGCTTCATCATGTTCATGGTGATGACCATGGCCCTCGCAGCCGCAGCCCTCCTCATGTTCATGGGTGTGACCGTGACCCTCGCAGCCGCAGCCCTCCTCATGTTCATGGGTGTGGCCGTGGCCCTCGCAGCCGCAGCCCTCCTCATGTTCATGGGTGTGGCCGTGGCCCTCGCAGCCGCAGCCCTCCTCATGTTCATGGGTGTGGCCGTGACCCTCGCAGCCGCAGCCCTCCCCATGTTCATGGTGGTGACCATGGCCCTCGCAGCCGCAGCCCTCCTCATGTTCATGGGTGTGGCCGTGACCCTCGCAGCCGCACGCTCCGCCGTGTCCGTGATGATGGCCGTGCTCCTTTACCTCCCGCATCAGATCTTCTGCCATGGTATCCTTTTTTTCGATAATTTCAAGAAGCTGCTCTCCTGTCAGCCTGCTGCAGGGAGTTGTCACAATGGCGGCCGCCTGGTTATGCTCCCTGAGCATCTCCACCGCCTTGTGCACCTTTCCCTCGTCAACCACATCGGTCCGGCTCAGGACGATGGTTCCGGCATTCTCAACCTGGTTGTTGAAAAACTCGCCGAAATTCTTCATGTACATTTTGCACTTGGAAGCATCCACAACCGTCACTGCACTGTTTAATTCAACTTCCACCGTTGCCGCCACGTCCCGCACCGCCTTCATCACATCCGACAATTTGCCTACTCCTGACGGTTCAATAATCACCCGATCCGGTTTATATTTGGTCAGCACCTCCTTAAGAGACGTGCCAAAATCCCCCACCAGAGAACAGCAGATGCATCCGGAATTCATCTCCCGAATCTCGATCCCCGCATCTTTTAAAAAGCCGCCGTCAATCCCTATCTGGCCAAATTCATTTTCAATCAGGACCACCTGCTCTCCGGAAATGGCTTCCTCCAGAAGCTTTTTAATAAACGTTGTTTTGCCGGCTCCTAAAAAACCGGAAATAATGTCAATTTTTGTCATGTTCTTTTCCCTTCTTTCTAATGGTTTATTTTGTCACAAACTCCTGCTAAAGTCAAGCCTTAGGCCTGTTTCATAAACCTTTTAATCCCCTGAAAAGTCTCTTCGCTGATAATGTGTTCCATCTTGCAGGCATCCTCCTCCGCAACTTCAGAGTTGACGCCGCCTACCTTCTGTAAAAATTCCGTCAGCAATTGATGCCTTTCATAGATTCTTCCGGCCTTCTCCCTCCCCTTTTCTGTAAGCTCTATCTCTCCGCCTGCCTCCACCGCAATATAGCCGTCCTCCTTCAAAATCCCCACTGCCCTGCTGACGCTGGGTTTACTGAAATTCAGCGCTCTGGCAATATCTATGGAGCGGACCGTCCCCTGCTTTTCCTTGAGGATCAGTATGGTTTCCAGATAATTTTCACCTGACTCGTACATAGGCTTCCCCTTTTCTCATATTCTGTCTCTGCCAATATACGTTTATGTTAACACAGAAACCTTTTTCCGTCCAGTTCTGAAAAAATGATAAAAAAGCCATCAGGCAATGCTGTGGCTTTTTCATCTTCTCCTGTCATACACAGATACCGTCTAAATCAATCCGGTACATATTTTTCCTCCGGATAAACCCTGCTTCCTCCAGGATTTTTACCATCCGGTACACCGTGGCCATACCGATAGCTCCATCCTCCCTGACAGCCTTGTAGTAGATTTCCTTACAGGAAGAGCACTCATCCTGCAAAATCACATCGATCAGGATCTCCCTCTGGCTGGTAATCCTGAACCCTCTCTTTTTCAGTTCCCGCAATATACACCCTTTCTCATCCTGTAATTTCTTATCCTGCAATGACAAACAATCTTCTCCTCCCATCCGTTTCCCCCGCCCCAGGCATCCGGAACCTGTACATTCCGAAATGTTACCGCCTGAAACCAATCTGTCAATCTGCCAATCTGTCAATCTGTCAATCTGCCAATCTGCTGCTCAAACAATCATGCTGCCAATCACATTGATTACCAAAGCTGCCACATAAGCCGTTGCCATCTGAAATCCCACTGCCCGCAGTGTCCATTTCCAAGATCCATATTCCCTCTTCATAGCTCCCACTGCCGCAAAACAGGGCATACACAGAAGGTTAAAAGCCATATAGGCATATGCCGAACTCCTGGAAAACACTTCCTCAATAGCCGGCAGCGCCTGCTCTCCGGCCATAACAGCCTCCACGGTCTCCTCACTCACATTGCCGAACAGCTGCCCGAAGGTGGCGACAATATTTTCCTTGGCAATCCATCCTGTCACCACACCCACACAGGCCCTCCAGTCCCCAAAGCCAAGAGGCGCAAAAATCCATTTGATTCCGTTGCCCATGGCCGCAAGAAAACTCTCCTCCATGGCGCACATGCCGCCGAAATTAAAATTGGACAGAAACCAAATCAGGACCGTGGATGCAAAAATTACGGTTCCGGCCTTAACTGCAAACCCCTTTACCTTCTCCCATCCATGAATCAGTACGCTTTTCAGTGTGGGGATCCGATAGCTTGGCAGCTCCATGATAAAATTGGAGGCCTCATTCTTAAATGCAAATTTGTTCAGGATCCATGCACTTATAACCGCTGCAAGAATCCCCAGCATATAAATTGAAAACACGACGGCCGTCTGATTGCTTCCGGCAAACAGTGTGGCCGCAAACATGGCGTAGACAGGCAGTTTGGCACCGCAGGACATAAAAGGCGTAATCATCATGGTTATTTTCCGATCCTTATCACTTTCCAGGGTTCTGGAGGCCATAAGCGCAGGAACCGAACAGCCGAACCCCATAAGCATGGGGATAAAGGAACGTCCGCTGAGTCCAAAATGGCGGAAGATCCGATCCATGACAAAAGCGACTCTGGCCATATACCCGCTGTCCTCTAAAAATGACAGCAAAAGGAACAGCACCAGCACAAGAGGAAGAAACCCCAACACTGCTCCCATACCGTCCAGACAGCTGCTTACCAGACCCAGGGCCCACCCGGAAGCCCCCAGGCCCTGTGCCGCGCCGATAACCTTTCCTGCCGCCAATCCCCAGGCATCCTCCACAATCCCTGCAAGCCATACCCCCGGGCTGGGAAGTCCCGGGACAAACAGAAAATTCTCGCTGAAGGTGCAGGCAAACAAAAGATACATAATCCCCGCAAACACAGGCAGCGCCAGAACCCGGTGGGTTAAAATTTTATCCAGCATCTCAGACCTGGTCTCTTTATGGCCAGCGCCGCTTTTCCTCACACATTCCCTCACCAGCTTTCCTATGTATCTGTAACGGCTGTCAGCAATCCCGGCCTCTGCATCGCCTCCCGCCGCCTTATTGGCCCTGTCTACAAGAAGCTGTACCGCTTCTTTCTTGTCTTCGGGAACCATCCTGCCGATAATCTCATCATTTTCTGCCAGCTTAATTGCCATCCAGCGGTTTTCATCTGCATCCTCATTACCGAAAACACGGCCGATTGCAGAGATAGCATCGGCTAACTCATGGTCAAACATGTGCGGCCCCTCGCTCCTTCGTCCGCTTTTTGCCTCGCGGACGGCAGCCTCCATCAGTTCTGCCAGCCCTTTCCCCGTCCTTGCCACAATAGGAATCACTGAAACCCCCAAAAGCTCCGATAATCTAGAACAGTCGATCCGATCTCCCCTGCTTTCCACCTCATCCATCATATTCATGGCTACTACCATGGGAATCCCGGTCTCCATAATCTGCACAGTCAGATACAGATTCCGTTCAATACTGGTACCGTCCACAATATTTATCACCGCGTCCGGCCGCTCCTTCACTATGTAATCCCTGGCTATAATCTCCTCTGCAGAGTAAGGGGACAGAGAGTAGGTTCCCGGAAGATCCATGATCACGACATCCTTATCCTTCCTGTAAGCACCTTCCTTTTTCTCCACCGTAACCCCCGGCCAGTTACCTACATGCTGCCTGGATCCCGTAAGCTCATTAAACAATGTGGTCTTTCCGCAGTTTGGGTTGCCCGCTAAAGCGATTGTTACGCTCATCTCTTTCATTTCCTCCTGGTTCTTAGCACTGCCTGCCATTCTGTCAGTTTACTGTTTTCCTTAGGCCTCCACCTGTATCTGGGCTGCTTCATCTTTTCTCATGCTCAGCTCATACCCCCGAACATGAACCTCAACCGGATCGCCCAACGGAGCCGTCTTTATCACCTTTATTTCCACTCCCGGAGTTACACCCATATCCATGATCCTCCGTTTCATTGCTCCCGTGGCTGTAACGCCGATCACCTTCCCCTGCTGCCCCGGTTTTAAATCTCTAAGTGTCAAGTCTATCTCCTCTCTTTCTGCAAAATCGACAAAATCATCAATCAGCCACCATGATCTTGTGTGCAAGCCCTCTGTTTAAAGCCACTTTCACTCCTTTTACCATCAAAATCATGCCTGCGGCATTCTCACCCACCACACAGATCGTTTCCCCTTTTATAAATCCGAGATCCTGAAGGCGGCGCCTTACCTCCTCCTGTCCTTTAAATTCCGTAATTGTCCTGGTTTCGCCTTTTACGGCCATTGCCAATGGCATATTCACCGCTTCCTTTCTTTCAGTTATTTTTTGATACTGATTATCATTTTCTTAGTTATCATACGCTAACTGGAAGGAAATGTCAAGCCCGCTTATTGATAAAATTTTCTCAATAAGCGGGCTTTCAACAACCGTTCAAAGGTTATCCCAACAGTTGGGGCTTTCTCAAGTTCTTATCAGGTTTTTGTGCCTTTCTGGTAGGCCAGCCTCTCCTCCCCCCGTTCCAGACGGATGATCCCGCAGTACACAAATCCGTTCTTCTTCAAAAGGTTCTGCATCACCACATTGTTCTCATGGGTGTCAATTCTCAGATTTCCGCACCGCTCCCAGGCCCATTGAAGGCAGAAGGAACCTGCCCCCCGGATCGTCCCGTCGGAAGTAATCCGGTGCACCACCCCGTAAGGACTGTCGTCGATCCATTTGCCGCCCTCAATAACCCGGTAGGTAGGATCTTCTCCCTCCCGATAATAAAAGACCGCTCCAATCCTCTCGTCCTGTGTGCACACAAACATATGGCCTTTTTGCATATCCCATGCCACCTGCTTTCTGGGCGGGTAAGACGGCGGCCACTGGGTCGGGTTTCCGTGCTCTGCCATAAACTTCTTAGCCCTGTCGTACAGCTCCATAACCCGATCCAGATCCTCCTCCCTCATGGGCCGTATCTTCGGCTTGCTGCCGTTGTCCTGCTCCATATCCGTTTCTCCTCTCACGGTTCCTTCCGGCAGCTCTCGCCCCGGTTGTTATAAATGTCTAGGGAATTGCCCTAATCCCCTCAAGGATCTCCTCCGCCAAAGCCCTTCCGTTCTCGTCACAGCTGATCGTCATGACAGCCACATAATCCCCCATCCGGACAGCATAGTATTCCTGATACAAAGCCCCTCCCATCAGGCTTGCCGACAGCCAGTCAAAGGTATGGCCTCCCATGTCCTTCTTTTTCAATTCGCTGATTTCATATCCCATATCCTGGATGGCGGACAACTCCTCTGCCATCCCCTCCAGACAGTCCGCCGCCGAAAGCGCCTGTCCGGGCGCCGCCTTCTCTGCGTTCATATAAGCCAGCTGAACGCTGCTTCTCCCATCCGGCAGGGTGACCATAAAATCATAAATGTTCAATGCCTTTGGTACTTTGTCCCGGATATCCTCAT
Organism: Hungatella sp.; assembly: GCA_022798105.1. Taxonomy (GTDB): domain Bacteria; phylum Bacillota; class Clostridia; order Lachnospirales; family Lachnospiraceae; genus UBA3402. Next base: position 6,179 of record JAAWLV010000042.1, on the reverse strand, counting down.
AGTTCCCGCTGTTAACCAGGATCTCGCTGCTGTTACCCACCATCTTCCTCATATCCTCTTCCGACAGTACACTGGTTCCTTCCGGAAATGCAACCGTCACCTTCATCCACAGGTTTGTAAAGGTAAGCCCGTCCCACACACCTGTCTGAAAATCGCCGTATTCCTGTCCTTCCTCCGCTTGGCTGTTGTCCGCGTCTTCTTCGGATTTTGTCTCCCGGCTGCCCTCTTTGGAAGTTTCGGATTCCCGGTCTTCATCCCCCGGATGTTCAGTCTCCCCTTCGCCTTCTGTCCGGGAGCTCTCCTGCTCAAAAGCCTGTGTTTTGTCCTTCTCATTGCCCCCGCCGCAGGCACATGCGCCGACCATTACTGCAGCCAGAAGCCACAGCCATCTTTTCCTCATCGCTGTTTTCTCCCCTCTAAAGAATTTCCACCTGGCACATTCTCATGGCCTCCAGCGCATTCTCATGGCTTTTCGGCGTCACCCCGGCGCAGCACCTTCCATCCACACACACCGCCATCTCCGGCGTGACAGCCTTGATCAGCATGGCGTTGGAGATCACACAGATATCGGTGCACAGCCCCACCAGCTCCACACTGTCATAATCTCCCTGGGACACGTAATCCGCACATTCCAGCGATCCGAACGCCGCCTTCTCAAACCGCTTTCCCACAAACCCTTCCAGCTCCTCACACAGCTTCCACCCGTCTGTCCCCCGGATGCAGTGCCTCACCGGCAGTTTCCTTCCCTCCTGCGTGTCCAGGTAATTTTCAAAATGGGTATCCAGGGTAAATACCACTTCCTGGCCGTCCTTAATGTAATCCTCTATCTTTTTCTTTACCTCCGGCACAATCTTTACAGCCTCCTTTGTCCCCAGGCTTCCGTCAATAAAATCCCTCTGCATGTCCACAACCACCAGCAATTTCTTCATCCTGTACACCCTCCGCATTCTTCGTTAATGACACTATTATACTACTGCCCTGGCAGATCTGCCACAAAAATTTCCAGTTGACAAATCGATCAGTTTGTATTATCATTCAATCCAATAAACCAAACCGTTGAAAAAGAGGAGTAAGCTTTTCCTGAACATTTCAGAGAGTCGCTGATGGTGTGAAGGCGATATGGGGGGATTTGCCGAATGGACTTTTGAGGGCGGTTCCGAACAAACTGCCGATTTGATTTAAGTAGGAACCGACGGCCTCCGCAACCGTTACCAGTGCGGCATATATGTTGGTATATGAAAAGAGGGCCTTAAGGTCAATTTGAGTGGCACCGCGGATTCTGTTCGTCTCAAGTATGTATACATATGCATACTTGGGACTTTTTTTATTTCCGCTTATGCATAGTTTCCGCTTATTTGCCTTTCGGACCTGCCGGCGGATATTCCGGAGTATCTGCCGCCGCAAAAATCCCCGCGTCCCAAAGCCTGCATTTTGGCGGTATGTTTATTGCCCGTCCCCGGCATTTTCGCCGCGGATATAAATATCATATCTCAAACGGAGGAAATCACTATGAAACAATTTATAAAAGCCCTAATCATCACAGCTATGGCCGCCTTTACAGGCGCCGCTTTTATGGGATGCGCCACTTCCCCGGATTCCCGCTCCCCTGGTTCATCGGCCGCCGGCAGCCCTTCGTCCGAGTCCGGACGGGCGCCGGCAGATGCGGGGACGGACAGGACCTACACTGTGGGCATCGGCCAGTTCGCTTCCCACGGTTCTCTTGACAACTGCCGTCAGGGATTCCTCCTGGGCCTTGCGGAGGAAGGCATCACAGAAGGCCAAAACCTGATTGTACTTTATGAAAATTCCCAGGCAGACGGCGCCATTGCCAGCCAGATCGCCGTCAACTTTGCCTCCCGGAATACAGACCTGATCTGCGCCATCGCCACCCCCATGGCTCAAAGCGCCTACGCCGTGGGAAGAAAACAGGACATACCGGTTATCTACACCGCCGTCACGGATCCCATAGCCGCCAAGCTGGCAGGCGCCGACGGTTCCCCTGTGGGGGAAATCACAGGAACCAGCGATAAACTGCCTGTAAAAGAGCAGCTGATGATGATCCGCACCCTGCTTCCTGACGCCAAAACCATCGGGATTCTGTTTACCACCAGCGAGACCAACTCCTTATCTTCCATCGAGGAGTACAAAGCCGCAGCTTATGAATACGGTTTTCAGATTTTGGATACAGGAATCTCCACTGCCGCCGACATCCCCCTGGCTGCCGACTCTCTTCTGGAGAAAGCGGACTGTCTCACCAATTTGACTGACAACACTGTGGTGGCCTCCCTTCCCGTGATCCTGGATAAAGCGGCCAAAAAGAACATCCCCGTATTCGGAAGCGAAATGGAACAGGTAAAAATCGGCTGCCTGGCAGCTATGGGTTTAGACTATATAGACCTTGGCAGGCAGACCGGCAAAATGGCCGCCGCCGTGTTAAAGGGCGAGAAAAAAGCCAGCGAGATGAACTTTCAGGTCATTGAGGAGGCGGCCTTTTACTGCAACACAAAGGCGGCTGAAAACCTTGGAATCACCATTCCCCAGGAACTGGCATCCTCTGCCAAAGAGCTGTTTACGGAAATACCACAGTAACCGGAGGTTATTATGACACTGCTTTTAGGAATTTTTGAAGAGGGGCTGATTTATGCCCTTATGGCGCTGGGAGTCTATATTACCTATAAGATTCTGGATTTTCCCGATCTGTCCGTGGACAGCACATTTCCCATGGGGGCGGCCCTGACTGCCTCCGCCGTCCTTGCAGGGATCCATCCGGTTCTCACCCTGTTTTTGTCCTTTCTGGCAGGAGCCGCAGCCGGGTGCGTCACAGGGATCATCCATGTAAAGTTAAAAGTCCGGGATCTCCTTTCCGGCATCATCGTTATGACCGGCCTGTACTCCCTGAATTTAAGGTTTGCAGGAGGCAGGGCCAATGTGCCCGTCTTCGGCCGGGAAACCATTTTCGAAAACCGTTTTCTGGATAACCTGGCGCCCCAAAGCCTGGCACCCTACACGGTTGTCCTCCTGCTTCTCTTTATAACCCTGACCTGCAAGGTACTTCTTGATTTGTACCTGAATACCAGATCCGGTTACCTTCTCCGGGCAGCAGGGGACAACGAGACTCTGGTCACCTCTCTGGCCAAAGACAAAGGGACAGTGAAAATTCTCGGGCTGGCCATTGCCAACGGCTTTGCCGCCCTGGCCGGCTCCGTCTACTGTCAGCACAAAGGGTTTTTCGAAATCTCCATAGGCACCGGCACCATCGTCATGGGACTGGCCAGCGTTATCATCGGGATCCAGGTATTCTGCCCGGATCACCGTCCCTTCCTTTTTCGGCTGTTTGGAAGGCCCTTTGGCGTCCGCCCAACTACAGCCGTCATCGCAGGCTCTGTTATCTATAAAGCCTGCATCTCCGCGGCCATCGCCATGGGACTGGAGGCCAATGATCTAAAGCTTATCACTTCCGTGCTGTTTCTGGCGATTCTGGCAACCTTTGCCAGGCAAAGAAAGAAGGTGAAAGGCCATGCTTAAGCTCAATAAGATAAATAAATATTATAATGAGGGAACGGTCAATGAAATCTGCCTGTTCAAAGACTTTAACCTGACCGTTGAGGAAGGGCAGTTCGTCTCCGTGGTGGGGAGCAACGGCTCCGGCAAAACCTCCATGCTGAATATCATATGCGGCACCGTTCCCGCAGACTCCGGCACCATTTATATAGGAAAGGAAAATATCACCCACATGCCGGAGTTTAAGCGCCAGCGCCATATGGGCCGTGTGTATCAGAACCCTGCCATGGGCACCTGTCCACATATGACCATCCTGGAAAATATGGCTCTGGCCGACAACAAGGGAAAGCGCTTCAATCTGCGCCCCGGCACCGACAAGAACCGCAGGGACAATTATCGGGAACAGTTAAAAACTCTCGGACTGGGACTGGAGGATAAACTCCATGTAAAGGCCGGCTTGCTCTCCGGCGGCCAGCGCCAGGCCATGGCTCTTCTCATGGCTGCCATGACCCCCATCCGATTTCTCATTCTGGATGAGCACACCGCCGCCCTTGATCCCAAAACGGCACAGACTGTCATGGAACTGACCGACAAGATCGTAAAGGAAAAGAAACTGACCGCCGTCATGGTAACCCACAACCTGCGGTATGCCCTGGAGTACGGCGACAGGCTTCTCATGATGCACCAGGGAACATCCGTTATGGATCTGTCCGGCCCCAAAAAGGCAGCCGTCCAAATCCAGGATCTGCTGGAGAAATTTAACGCCATCAGCATTGAGTGCGGAAACTGATTCCACATATACGCTTTGCGAAAAGCAAAAAAGACAGCGTCTCCTTTCAGAGGAAACGCTGTCTCTTTGTCACTTATGATTCATGAACCATCAGATATTTGTCGCGGAAACGATGCCATATATGTCTCTTTGCTTTTATTTGGGTATCTTTTTATAAATGTTTTTAATCTGGGGCTTTAGCTGCCGGTAGATATCCATCCCCGGCGCAGCTCCAAATTCCTTCTGAAGCGCAAAATACAGCTCCTGCAGCTGCTTAGCGCTGTAATTGCGCAGCATCTGGTAAACTCTCTCTAAATACTCATCTGTATAACTGTCCTCTGTCAGCAAATGCTTCAGCATAACTTTGACATCATCTTCTGTTTCCTGCTTGTCCTTAGGAGCCGTCAGCTCCGATTTGCTCCTGCGGCACACCTCAATCTCCCGATCCCGCCAAAACTTGACTGCGGCGTCATATCCCGTGTCATTGGATACGATGACGTATTCGGACTTAGGTGCTGTCTTGATCAGATACCCCAAATAGGAGACCAACTGAAAATCCAGCCCGTTCTTGCCCGGATAACAAAGAATCATATCAAATGATTCGGGGTATGCCCGTATCACGTTTAAATCCACATAGGAGATGCCCGGGGAATTCTCCGTGTAGAAAAGGATGATCACATCCTTTGCGCCTTTCTGAGGCAGCAGCTCCTTCCACGCCGTTCCCACATTCTCGGTGTCCACAAGGTAAACGTTTCTGGCCATCTGTGTCCTTTCACCATATATGGCATCAGGACTATTGTACCATATTTTCAGAATTTTACAATCAATGATTCTATCGTTTCTGCCGCCATCTGCGCGTTATGTTACGGTTCACAGGTACCCTGTGAACACAACCTCATATGTTTGGCCCCACAGCTGTGCCGGATTACTCATCCCAGTTGTGGTAAACCGCCTGCACGTCGTCGTCTTCATCCAGCAGATCCAGAATCTTATTCATCTTCTTCACGGCATCCTCATCCGTAAGCTGTGTCCAGGTCTGGGGAATCATGGTAATCTCCGCCTCCATCATGGGGATCCCCTCCTTCTCCAGAGCCTCCCGCACGGCGCTGAAATCATCCGGATCCGTGTAGACCTCGAAGCTGTCCTCCTCCTCGGCGAAATCCTCGGCTCCGGCGTCAAGGGCAAGCATCATCAGCTCGTCTCCGTCCCTGTCCCACTCTTCCTTGTCAATGATAATCTGGCCCTTCTTGTCAAACATATAGGACACGCTTCCCGGAGTTCCCACATTGCCGCCGCCCTTGGTAAACGCACTTCTGACGTTGGCCGCAGTCCGGTTCTTGTTGTCCGTAAGGGTATCCACAATGATGGCCACGCCGTTAGGCCCGTAACCCTCATAGGTAAGTACCTCATAATTTACGGAATTGGCATCCCCGGCCGCTTTCTTGATCCCCCTGTCAATGGTATCATTGGGCATGTTATTGGCCTTGGCCTTGGCAATCACATCCCGCAGTTTGCTGTTGTTAGCCGGATCCGGACCGCCCTCCTTCACCGCCACCGCAATCTCGCGGCCGATAACCGTAAATATCTTGCCCTTTGCGGCGTCATTCCTCTCTTTTTTGTGTTTGATATTGGCAAACTTCGAATGTCCTGACATAGATATACTCTCCTTTTTTACTCTTCATTTCGTCCTTTATTGCGCATCCTGCGCATATCTCAACCATTCTATCATTATTTTTACTATCTGACAAGTAAATATTTTGCCCCCAATGCCTAAACTTAACCCGGATAAACCGGAATGTTCATTTCGTCATATTGCTGTTTAATTGAGTGAGTAAAGTTGGGGCGGATTTGATCGTGGGGCCAGGGAGTGAAGGCAGGCTGTGTGCCGTTCGTGTTCAGATATGCCAGA
>JAAWLV010000041.1 GCA_022798105.1 Hungatella sp. | reverse complement strand
TTTTAATAATATTAATTTTAATCGGAGGTGCCCAGATTGGCTAACATTAAATCTGCTAAAAAGAGAATCTTAGTTACACAAACCAAGACTGCCAGAAACAAGTCCATCAGATCCAAAGTAAAGACTTCCATGAAGAAGGTTGACGCTGCTATTGCTGCCGGTGACAAGGCTGCTGCACAGGCAAGTTTAGTAAACGCAATCTCCGAGATCGACAAGGCCTGCACAAAGGGCGTATATCACAAGAACAACGCTTCCAGAAAAGTTGCCCGTCTGAGCAAAGCTGTTAGCGCTATGGCTTAAGACAAGCCGATCATATAAGATCAGAAACCTGTGAAACCGTGGGTGTGGCGGTTCCACAGGTTTTTTTGTATTTCCGCTCCGGGGCTTAATACTGTTTTGTAATCAACAGCTCTACTGCCAGCCGATCTCCCAGCCGTCCGGTTTTCACCGCCTCCTCCGCCTCCACACACAAATTCACACAGGAGAGGATCTGATCCCTGGTAAAGGATCTTGCCTGAGGCATCACCTTCCCCACCACAAAAGGCTGCAGCTTCAGCTTTGAGGCGATACTTCCCCGATCCATCCCCTGAGCCATCAGTTCCTTTACCTGAAGGATCTGATTAAACTGCCTGGCAATCAAAAACAGGATTTTCATAGGCGGTTCCCGAAGCGTCAGCAAATCCTCATACAGTTCCATAGCCTTTCTGGTCTTCCTGGTGACAATGGCAGCCACCATTTCAAAAATCTTATTGGTAACCCTGGCGGTGCAGATTGCCTCCACATCCTCATCGGTAATTACCTCCCGGCCCATGGTGTAGCCAATAAGCTTTTCCAGCTCCATCCGGATATTTTCCATGTCCTCCCCTGTCTTGCTGAGGAAAAACTCCATGGTGCGCCCTGTAATTTTTTTCCCTTCTTTTGCCAGGATCCCTCCTGCCCAGGCGGACAGCTGGCTTACATCCTGGCGTCCCATTTCCGCCCCGTACCCCAGATCCCTGATCTTTTTATACAGTCTGCTCCGCTTATCCACCTCAGACTCCACAAATAATATGATTGTGGTATCCGGCATCCCGGGCAGATACTCCACAAGAGGTTCCGCCCCGCTGCCTTTAAAAAGCCCGCTGTCCTCAATCAGTATCAGACGCCTGTCCCCAAAAAAGGGCATGGTGTCAGCCAGGCTGATAATTTCCTTCAAATCGATCCCTTTTCCCTCGAACTGGTGGAAGTTCATGGAATCTTCCCCTGCCACAGCCTCTATCAGACGTTTTTTATAACTCCTCTTTAAAAAAGCCTCCTCCCCAAAAAGAAGATATACCGGCTTAAACTGTCCGTTTTTTATGTCCTGGTTCAGGATCTTCATATGGTTCCTCCCCCTCTGCCTCTTCAAAAAGCCCCTCTAGATAAACTGCGTCCTCCATGGTATTTTTCCAGCCAAACTCCTTCAAATCCACCTTCCACCCATCCTCCGTCCACACGACCTTCACCCCTTCTGCTTCCAGAAGCATTCTCTGCATGTCAAAGGTCTCAAAAAAGGAGGCTCCGCTTAAAATACCTCTGGAATTCACCACCCGGTAGGCAGGCACATTCTTCCCTGCCAGCCCGTGTTTCAGGCCGTATCCCACCTGCCTTGAATGTTTCGGTTTCCCGCACAGAAGGGCCACCTGTCCGTAAGTCGCCACACATCCCACGGGAATATTTCTGCACACAATCCCGATTCTTCTGTATATATCCATGATCCGTTTCCTCACTCCATTACGGTTATCATCTTCGCTCCCAGGCTGTCCGCCCACCGCTCCGTATAAAAGGCGCTGTAGGGAATGTTCCGTTCCCTTCTCATCCGGATACAGCTCCCGGATCTTGCCCATACTATAGAAGGAAGCCCCACCACAAACAGATATAAAGGCCCCAGCATAAGCGACTGCCAGGTATGTCCGTATTCATGAACCGCCATATCCCGGCACCACGGCTCCTCACTGTCGGGAGCGAATATAAAAAGCCCGAGAGAGATTCCCCCGTCCAGCTTCCATTTGGTATATACGGCGCCCCGGTATATCTCATGAGACGCATTGGCCCAATAAAGAAATAAAAACAAACCCAGGCAGGTCTGAATCCCTCCCCAGGTACATTGTATCGCTGTGTAAAACAGTCTCTTGATACCATTTACCGAAATCATATCCATACCCTTCGGAAGACAAAAACGGGGTCACCCCACTGATGTGCAGTAACCCCTTTTTCGTACTCTTATGTGTTAAATCAGCCGATAGCGTTCAAAATAGCAGCAAGATAACCCCACTTGTCTACCAGAGTGGCTCCTGAAATGGCATCAACTTCTTCTTCGCCCGCTTCCAGGGCAGTTCTGTCGTCATCTCCTGCCTCTTCCTCAGCAGCCTCTTCCTCTTCCTCCACGTAGTTCTGAGCCAGCAGTTCATCTAGTTCCATAATGGTCTTTCCGTTTACAAACTCCTGAATAGCATCGAAGTTCTCGGCGATCTCCATGGTGGCTCCGGCATTTTTCATGCTCTCAGAATAGTAAGCATTGTTCACCCTCTTGGATGCCAGTACTTTGCCGTCCAGAATGCTTCCTGCCTCCGTAAAGGAAGCGCTGTTGGGAACTCCCTCCTGCTCTCCGTCCAGGAACTGGAACTCATCAATATAAGACAGAATTACAGTTTCCCCATCAGACAGGGTAGCTGCCAGAGTAAAGCACTTGTCCCCGTGAGCCGCATATTCTTTTGCGTACAGAATGAGGTTGTCCACATCACCCTCGTAAACTACCGCTTTGCTGTCCTTGGCTGCCTTGGCGGCATCTGCAATCACTCCAAGATATCCCGGTGTATCTGCCAAAGTAGCGCTGGACACTGCATCCAGGACTTCCTCCGCAGGCTTGCCGGCCAGCTCTTCCAGCTCTCCGATGGTCTTGCCGGCCGCAAACATCTGAATCTCGTCGTAGTTGGCCGAGATCATCATCGTAGAACCTGCCTTCTCCATCATCTCGGAGTAGTAGTCATTATTCTCTCTCTTGGAGCCGAGTACCTGTCCCTCCGCAACGCTTCCGGCTGCTATAAACGCCTCGCTGTTGGGAACGCCTGTCTGCTCCGCATCCAAAAACTGATACTCGTCAATATAAGCCGCCACAACCGTGTCGTCTTTGTCAATAACTGCCGTAGCTACGGTAAAGCACTTGTCCCCGTGGGCTGCTCCCACCACCTGGCCGATCCGTAACTCCACAGGGCCGGCCGGCGTCTCCTCGGCAGCTGTAGTCTCCTCAGCAGTCGTCGTCTCTGCAGCAGTCGTCGTCTCTGCCACAGTCGTGGGAGCCTCCGTAGCCCCGGTATCGCCGGAGCCTGAACACGCGGCCAGAGAAGCGCTGCACGCCAGCATCACCATAGCTGTCGCAAAATTTTTCTTCATAAACAATCCTCCTATATTTCCGTGGGTATCTCCAGGATTCCACACCAAATATTTTGCAATCTCTCAATCGCATATAACACTATAACCCTTTTTGACTAAATGTACAAGCGAATTTTCCGTTTTTCTAAATTTTTAAGATTTATCACCTTTTATTTTTCCTCGTCCGTCTCCTTGGAAAACCCGTCTATCAGGGTGGCCGCCCCGCACACGCAGGGGTAGTAGCAGCCATAGTCCACCGCATCAGCTATACGGAATTGATAATATTTTCCTTTCCGTATCTCTTTGTAAACATTTTCCACTTTCAGACGCTCGTTAAGCGTATTCTGTGTTATCTCATAAATAGCCTCATTGCCAATGCTGTCCTCTGTGTGAAGCAGATAAACTGCCTTTTCATCTATCTCCACAATTTCCTTGCCGGCGATATATACTTCCACCAACCGTGTGTCATGATTGTCCTCCCGCCTTGGTATGATCATCATCATACCGATAAATAATACCAGGAAAATCCCCAGTATAATGTATCTTGTACCATCTGTAAAAAATCCGCCGTCCCTGTTCATGAACCAGCCCCCTCTTAAACTATCGGTGCAGCCGCACCTCTTTTATGCTCTTTCTATTATACTCAAGACTTTTCTTATTTTCAAGATATTTCGTAACCTTTGGGGTTTCCCGTCCCTGGAATAAACGGGGTTACCTCCATGCGCTCCCCGTCCGTTTCCACTGTCACTGCCCCCGTATTCATCGTTGCATACCATCTTACCCCCTGCTTTTCCAGCCGTTTTATGGTGTCCTCCCCCGGATGCCCGTACCGGTTTCCCTCACCGCAGGAGATCACGGCCCAAAAGGGATTGATTCTTTCCAGAAAATCCTCTCCCGTAGAATAGGAGGAGCCGTGATGGGCCACCTTAAGTACCTGTATCCCCGGCGTTTCCCCCTTACTCAGCCATTCCTTTTCCCCCTTGGCGCTCATATCGCCTGTCAGAAGGATCCCAGCCGGCCCGTACTCTGCCTTAAGCATCAGGGAATGATCATTTCTGTCCTGATTTTCTTTTTGGCCATATTCCTCCCTGCCTGCGTACAGACACCGGATCTCCATGTTTCCCGCTCTTATCCTGTCCCCCCGTCTCATCCAGGCCACAGCCGCCTTGCGGGCCCGCGCCGCCCGTTCTATCTTTTTATAAACCTCTTCCTCCCCCTGCCCCAGCCAGGGCAGAACCACGCAGCGGATCTCAATCCCGCAGTTTTCTTCCAGAAGTTCCATAAGCCCCGATATATGATCCTGATCCCCGTGGCTGACAATGGCATAATCCACCTTGCTGATTCCCCGGCTTTTTAAAAAGGGTTCCAGTACCTGTGTGCCCAAAGCCTTTCTGTCTGTGCTTCCACCGTCCACCAGTACGGTCAGCTCCTCTGTGCGGATACAGATCCCATCCCCCTGGCCCACATCAAGAAAGGTCACCTCCATCCCTCTCACAGGAATCCGCAGCAAAAGAAGCCACACGCTTATGGCTGCAAACACCGCCGCCCCTCCTGCGCGGCTCCGAGTCCCGGTTCCGGTTCTCCTTTGCACATTCTCCGGCAGGATCCTTCCCTCTTCCACTTCGTTTTCCTCCTTCCCCCGCTCTTTTTTCCCGGGCCCGCTCACAGCCATAACCATCAGAAATCCGCACCATAAAGCCCCGTAGACTCCTATCTGCCATAATTCCGGCTGTCCTGTCACCACAAGGGCCCCCGGAAGATTCTGAACCTTCCCGCACAGCCACCGGTAAAATTCCAGGACATAGTGCCCGGTTCCCACTGCCGTTATTCCCGCTTTTATCTCTGCAGCCCCAAAAACCGCTCCCAAAATCCCGGAGAGAAGCACACAGGGCATTAAGGGAAGCACCACCAAATTCAGCAGAATCCCGTAAACAGGGTACTCATAATAGTGATATGCAACAACCGGGCAGGTGGCAAGCTGGATCACCGCTCCTGCCAGCAGCGTTTTCTGCCATCCTTTTTGAACTCCGATCCATCTCTGGACAACAGGCAGCACAATCCCCAGCGCAAGCACGGCCCCAAAAGACAGCTGAAATCCTGCCTGAAACAAAAGCTGAGGTGACTTAAGCAGAAGCAGCCACCCGGAAAGTGAAACGGCCGTCCTCATATCATAGGTCCTTCCCAGCCGGTCCGCCCACATCTGCATCAGTACCATAAGCACTGCCCGGCTTACGCCTGCCGATATCCCGATCCCGCCTGCCATAATCCCGTAGGTAACCGTGATTCCCACGCCTGCGGCCCCCGATATTCTAAATCCCAGGCCCATTTTCCGCAGCAAACCATAGCACCCCAGACCGATCATGGAAATATGGAGCCCGCTGATGGCCAGCAGATGGGATATGCCGCTGTTCTGATACAGCTTTTTTAAGTCAGCCGAAAGCCCTGTTTTCTCTCCCAGGACCATAGCCTTTAAAATCCCGCTGTCCTCGTCTGTACATATCTGTTCAAGCACCTTTGCCCCACGGCATTTTGCTCTGTATATCCCGTCAAGATAGGGGGAATAGCCCTGGTTTTTCCGCTGCAGCTTCTCCCCGAAAAGCCGTCCCTCAATTCCCATGGCATGGTAGTAGCCTGCAGTATCAAATTCTCCCGGATTCCCCGGTCTGTCAAACCGCTCCAGCCTGCCGCTCACGCATATGCGCTCCCCTATATGCAGAACTTCCTTATCAACATACACTAAAATGCTTCCGTACTCCCTCTCCGTTCCCCTATCCAAAAGCACCACATCCCCAAGCTCCAGCACCAGCCCGTCTCCCTCTTTTTGCTTTTGTATCCCTTTCAGGGATCCCTCCGCCCAGATCTTGCTGCCTGCCACGCTCTGTGCAGTCTTCTCAAATTCATGGATATTTTGCAGGTCCCCCTTATACCACAGGATCCCCCACCCGCAAAAAATCGGCAGGAGCCACCATACCAGGCTCCTGCCGTTTCGTTTCCGCAGACAGCAGACCCCAGCCGTCAAAACAGCCAGAATCCCCGCCATCCATCCCACAGGCAGCAGAGCCAATACCTCTCCAAGTACGAATCCCCCTGCTAAATATTCCAGTGGTCTTTTCATATTTAATTTGTTATCCTCTCCGTTACTCCTGTTCTACCCCTATCTCCAAGTTTCTCTCAAACTGGGTATTCAGAGAAATGGTATCCCGAAACATCACATCCTGGGAACCGTTGACCGTGATCTGCACCTTGCTGACCGTAGAAATCTCCGAAAGTGAATTCACAATCGAGTAAATAGGGATGTATTCCTTTACCTCCAGTGTATTGTTTAAAAATGCAGAATCAAAATTAATATAGCAGATATTTTCATTGAGGGACACATTGAGAAGTTTTGTATCTGCCGGAAGCGTCTGATAATGCCCCTCCGTCTGGGGGCCTTCAATCAGCTCCTCCACAATCAGCCTTTCCAGGGAGGTGTTGATGCTGTGCACCACCTCTCGGCTCTCCCTGACCAGATACTCTCCGGTTCCGTCAGCGAAAAACAGCTGCAGCTGGCTTTTCTCATAAGAGTTTATATCGCTGATACCCTCGATAAAATCCGAATCCGCCATAACTCCCACCGGATTGCCGTAGGAATCCAGAAGAGGCTGATCCGCCACATATATGCTGATATAATCAATCCCCTCTATCTGGGTCATGGTCTTGGTCAGCGCCGCCCTGCACAAGATCTCCCTGGTAGCATTCATGTTGGGCTTGCTGCCGTAGCCGCCGTCAAAATACAAAAACAATACCCTGTCCTCCTGGCGGCAGCCCAGATATCCCACTTTATCCGGCAAAGCAACCTGGCTGTCCACATCATTTGGCACATTGAGAAACCGGTTCATCAGCTCTTCGATCAGCGCTTCCTGCTCCCGGGTATCGGTCCGGTATTCCTGCGGCGCCAGTTTCGTCATGGAAGAATTAAGATAGTAAATCTTATAAGTCCCCTCCTCCGGCTGCCCGGGATCCGTTTCTTTCTTCCCGCAGCCTGTCAAACACGCAATTGTCATCAGAAAAAGCAGCCGCAGCCACATTTTTCGTCCCATCTTCCGCCTCCTGTCCTTGTCTCCTTGGTTTCGTCCCGGTATGCGCCTGTTCCGTCACACCTTAAGTGGTCCGCTCCGTAGGACGGGAAATATAATTTAAGGGAATCCGTACGGTAAATGTGGATCCTTCCCCCTCCCTGCTTACCAGGCGTATGGCTCCGTGATGCATCAGGATCACCTTTCTGGTAATGGCCAGGCCCAGGCCCGTTCCCCCGGTTTCCCTGGATCTGGCCTTATCCACCCTGTAGAACCGGTCAAACACATGGCTCTGGTATTCCTCCGGTATTCCGATGCCGGAATCCGCCACTTTAATATAGAAAAACTGGTGATCCGCGTCCAGGGTAACCCGGACCCAGCCATTCTCCACATTGTATTTGATAGCATTTTCCACCAGATTGTTGACCGCCAGAGACAGCTTCACCTCATCTGCGTCCGCCGTCACCTCCCGGATACTCTCGTAGATCAGCTCCACGTTCCGCTTTCTGGCTATGGGACGGAGCCGCTTCATAATCTGCTGGACCAGCCCGTTAATATCCAGCTGGGCAATGTTTAACTCCTCCACCGATTTATCCATCTTCACCAGGGACAGAAGGTCATCAATAATTTTGCTCTCCCTGTCAATCTCGTCGGAGATATCTGACATAAACTCCTCATACAGCTCTACGGGAGCCTCCTCCATGCTCATAAGAGAATCTGCCAGCACGCGGATGGAAGTGATCGGGGTCTTTAACTCATGGGACACATTGGACACAAATTCATCCCTGGACTGATCCACAGTCCTCAGCTTATTTATGGTGTTTTGGATGGCTGATGATATCTCCTTGGTCTCCTTATACGTATTCTCCGAGATAACCTGCTCCAGATTGCCTTCCGCCACCCGGTTCAGCACCTTCTGCAGTCTGACGAAGGGCTGCATCAGTATCAGCACAAAGGTAATGGAAGCCAGCACAAGGATCCCCCAGGTCATCAGCTGAAAAAAAGCCGCCTTTTCCGATACTTTTTCCGCCATGCTGGTAAGGTTCTCCGTGGAGGCCGTGGCCACCAGCACCCCCTCAATATTCTTCTCCTCTGTATTGTCATACACAGGCACTGCCAGGGCAAAGTAATGCTTATCCTTTTCCAGCCTGCTGCCGTTCTCCCCCTGAAAGCACCGGATCACCTCCTCGGCCACATGGGTCCGTCCTTCTGCCAGGCGGAACGTATCTTTAATTACTTTAAAATTGCGGTTTATCACCACAATCCTGCCGTTGAATATATCCGCAATGGTATCCAGCTCCACATCCACCGCAGAATCCCGGCTGTCCTCATTCATATATCCCATCCGGCTCATCTTGTTGCTGATGATCAGGCACTGGTTCTGCACCTCCATAACCCGGAAATCTATCTGTGTCTGGCGAAAGGACTGATCCGTCACCTTTCCCAGAATATACATGGGGACAAAACCAATCATCACAAACAGCAGGCACAGGGGGATCTTCATGCTGATGGTGTGATTCCACCTTATCCCTTTTACCCAACCCATTACCGGCACTCTCTATCCCCTCCCCATCTCCTGTTTTATTCCATAGCCTTGGTACAGGCAATGGCCAGGGCCCCGGGACCGATATGACAGCTGACGCTTAAAGACAGGGGGTCAATATGAATCTCCCCGGTCTCGGGAAACGCCGCTTTTAATTCTTCCCTGAGTTCCAGCGCCGCCCCCTCGTTCTCCGTGTAGGCAATAAACAGATGAATCTTCTTTCCGGTCTTATCCCCGAACCGATTCTCCATATCATGAGCGATCGCTGTCATCATAACACTTTTCGCCTGTTTTACGGTTCTTGCCTTGGAAAACGCATCCAGTTTCTCACCCTGGATCTGGAGTACCGGCTTAAGCTTTAAAAGCGTTCCCAGAGCCGCGGCCGCCGGCGTGATTCTGCCGCCCTTTTTCAGATATTTCAATGTATCAAGCATAATGTAGATGCTGGAATCAAACTTTGTATCCTCCAGATACTGCCGGATCTCCCCTGCGCTCTTCCCTGTCTCTGCCAGCTTTCTGGCATCCATCACAGCCTGCCTCTGGGTCACGGAAATCCGCTGATTGTTTACCACCTCCACTTTCCCCTCATAATCCTCCGACAGCATCACAGCCGTCTGGCAGGATCCGCTCAGTCCGCTGGACATGGGGATATGGACAAGGGCGTCATAGCTCTCCAGAATCTTATCCCAAAGCCCTGTCACCGATTCCGGCGACGGCTGTGAGGTGGAGATATCGCTGCCGTCCTTCAATTTCTCGTAAAATTCCCTCTGGGTCAGGTTAATATCCTCATAGTAATCCTGCCCGTCAATCATAAAAGGCATAGGGAGTACAAACACTCCCAGCTCTTTGGCCTCTGCCTGGGTAATTCCGCTGTTGCTGTCTGTTACAATCGCTATTTTCATCTTCTTAACTCCTCTGCTCTATCGTTAACTGCATTTTTATACCCTGCGCCGTCGTTTTCCACAATGCCGGCCGAGGTGTACAGCTGATAATAAATCCCTTTTTTCTCCATCAGCGCCTCATGGTTTCCCTCCTCCACAATCCGGTTGCCGGACAGCACCAGAATCCGGTCAGCCCCATGGATGGTGGTAAGCCTGTGGGCAATGGTCAGGGTAGTCCTTCCCGCTGCCAGCTTATCCAGGGATTCCGAGACCAGATGCTCGCTCTCATTGTCCAAAGCCGCCGTGGCCTCGTCCAGAAGAAGAACCTTAGGCGCCTTTAAAAACACCCTGGCAATGCTGATGCGCTGCTTCTGACCGCCGGACAGCTTCACTCCCCGCTCTCCCACATACGTATCATACCCGTCTTTCAGCTCCTCTATAAACTCATGGGCTCCCGCCAGCCTGGCTGCTTCCATAACCTCCTCACGGCCGGCTCCCGGCCGCCCGTAGGCAATGTTGTCGTAGACGCTTCCCGAGAACAGGTAAACGTCCTGCTGCACCACTCCCACATTGCTCCGCAGGCTCTCCAGAGTCACCTTCTTTATGTTCTGGCCGTCCAGCAGAATCTCGCCCCGGGTGGGATCGTAAAATCTGGGGATCAGATTGCAAAGCGTGGTCTTCCCCCCGCCGGACGGCCCTACCAGCGCCACCTTCTCACCGGGCTTAATGGTAATGTCAATATCCGCCAGCACCGGCGTATGGTCGTCAGGGTACTCAAAGGACACATTCCTGAAGGAAATCTCCCCCTCCACATCTTTTAAGGGAACCGCCCCCTCCTCGTCGAAAATGTCCACACTGGCGTCCATCAGCTCCGCAAACCGCTCCACACCGGTCATTCCTCTCTGGAACTGCTCCGCAAACTCGATGATGCGGCGGATAGTGGCCAGGAGGGTGGTCACATACATGGTGTAGGCCACCAGATCCCCGGGGGCAATGAGGCCGTCAACCATAAAAATACCGCCGGCCACGATCACCACTACATACATCAGACCGTCAAATATCCGGATGGTATTCTGAAAGGCTGCCATATACTTGTAAGTATGGCGCTTGATCTTCAAAAATTCCTGATTGTCATGATTAAACTTGTCAATCTCCACCTTTTCGTTGGCAAACGCCCGGACCACCTTGTTGCCCAGAAGACTGTCCTCAATCCTGGCATTCAGCTCGCCGATGTGGTTCCTCTGGCGCCTGAAGGCCTTTCTCACCTGCAGGTTAAAGTAGGTGCAGGAAACTACCATCACCGGAATCAGAAGGAAAATGATCACGGTCAAAAGCAGATTGATCCTTGCCAGGATCACAAAGGACACCACGCCCTTTAAGAACGCGATAAAAAATTCCTCCGGACAGTGGTGGGCAAACTCCGTCACGTCGAACAGATCGCTGGTAATCCGGGACATGATCTGCCCCACCTTGGTATTGTTAAAATAATTGTCCGACAGTTTCTGGAGATGTTCAAAGGCGTCCTCCCTCATGTCCGTCTCAATGGACGCCCCCATCACATGGCCGGTGTAAGCCATGTAAAAACTGGCCATGCCGTCGATAATCCGCAGAACGAAATACAGCCCTCCGATGGTAACCACCATCCGAACGGTCAGAGACCCCAAATCATTCATGCCCACATTGGTAATATGCCGCAGTATCAGCGGAAGCACCAGTTCGCAGACAGTGGTAAGGCCTGCACAGAACAGATCCATTGCCATAATCCATACATAATTTCTGTAATATGGGATAAACCTTTTTAACAAGGCGGTTGTCTTCATATGCTTTTATGTCTCCTCACTTTTATGCCATGATTTTCTAGTGTAACACAAAAGCACGTTTTTTACCATAGGGCATCTGTTTATTTTTCCGAAACAAATCACCCCCTATGGACGAATCCCCGTTTGTGCTATATAATAGGAAAAAACCAACACAAAGGAGATTACCCTTATGTATTGTCCCAAATGCGACGTGGAATTTATAGACGGAATCACGGTCTGTACCGACTGCGGCGGCCCTCTGGCAGAATCCGAGGAGGCTGCAAAAGCCATGAAAGAAAAAGAACAGAGAGAACTGCTCCTAAAGCAGCAGGAATATCTGAGCAAATTAAATCAGCAGCTGGAAGAAATGCAGGCCCAGGACGGGGACTCTGTCCCGGAAGCACCGTCCATCCCGCTCCCGGCGGGCGTCTACGAGACAAAAGCCCAGAAATACGACGACTTAAAATCTTCCGCCTCCGCATTCCTTGCAGTGGGAGGGCTGCTCCTTGCCGCCAGTATTGCTTGCTGGATGGGCATTATCCGCCTTCCCATGGCCGGCACATCCAAACTCATTTTCCAGGGCGCCATGACCGCCATGGGCATTTTTGCCATGTTCATATACGTTAACACCTCCCGTTCCGCCAAAAAACTCCGGCCGGAGATTGACAAAGAAAAACACGAGACCCAGGAACTGGTGGACTGGTTTACGGACAGCTGGAAAGCCGCTGATATTGACGGCAAGATTGAGGACAGGGAAGCTTTGTCTGAGGAGGAGATGAGCCTGAGACGGTTCCAGATTATCCAGGACTTACTTATCACAGGCAAAGACCTGCCTGACCCGGCTTATGTAGACGCGCTGTGCGAGGAGATATACAGCAAAGTGTTTGAATCGTGAGCCCCGGGCATCACATGCCGTGGGGGGCCCCAACGCTGCTTTACAGCCGTTAAGCAGCTTTGTCTTTTATCTGCCGGGAAACGGCCGCGCCATAAACCGGCAGCTGCCCTTTGCCGGGACGGCTTGTAACCTTTTTAGGACTATGGCAATACTATATACTATCACACCATCAAATCACAAACACTCCAGTTAAAATAAAAAGAATCAAAAAGCGCAGGCATGCCGCGGCTCATCTCAGCCACGGCGCACCTGCGCTTTCGTCCTGTCTGTTTTATTTCACCAGCAGAGACTTTCCGGTCATCTCCTTGGGCTGCTCCATGCCCATCAGCTCAATCAGGGTGGGAACAATGTCCGCCAGACGGCCGCCCTCCCGAAGCTTCACGCCCGGATCCGCGTTCACCAGGATAAAGGGCACCGGGTTGGTGGTGTGAGCCGTAAAAGGCGCGCCGGTCTCATAGTCCACCAGCTGCTCCGCGTTGCCGTGGTCAGCGCAGATAAACAGGACGCCGTCCGCCTCCTTAACAGCCTCAACCGTTCTCCCGACACAGGCATCCACAGTCTCAATAGCCTTGATGGCGGCTGCCTCCACGCCTGTATGGCCCACCATATCCGGGTTGGCGAAGTTGATGATAATCACATCGTATTTTCCGGACTTGATGCACTCCACCAGCTTGTCGCACACCCCGGGGGCGCTCATCTCCGGTTTCAGGTCATAGGTGGCCACCTCCTTGGGGGATGGAATCAAGAACCGGTCCTCACCCTTGTTGGGCTCTTCGATCCCGCCGTTGAAAAAGAAGGTTACATGGGCATACTTCTCCGTCTCCGCGATCCTGGCCTGGGTCATGTTGTGGTTTGCCAGATACTCACCGAAGGTGTTGGTGATGCTCTCCTTCTTAAAGGCCACCAGCTTGTTGCCGATGGTGTCGTCGTAATCCGTAAAGCACACGTACACCAGATTCAGCCGTTTTCCCCTGTCGAATCCCTTGAAATCGTCATCGCAGAACGCCCTGGTGATCTCTCTGGCCCTGTCGGGACGGAAGTTGTAGAAGATCACGGAATCCCCGTCCTGCACCGTGGCCACAGGCTTTTGGTCCTCCATGACGATCACCGGCTCCACGAACTCATCGAATTTCTCCGCGTCGTAGGAAGCCTGGATCCCTGCCGGGCCGCTTGCCGCAGGAGTTCCCTCTCCCAGAGTCAGCGCCCTGTAAGCCCGCTCCACACGGTCCCAGCGGTTGTCCCTGTCCATGGCGTAGTAGCGCCCCTGGACCGTGGCCACCCTGCCCACGCCGATCTCTTTCATCTTGGCTTCCAGCTCCTCCACAAACCCTTTTCCTGACGCGGGAGGCGTATCGCGGCCGTCTAAGAAGCAGTGGACGTAAACCTTCTCAAGTCCGTGGCGCTTGGCCAGCTCCAAAAGCCCGTAGATGTGGGTGTTGTGGCTGTGAACGCCGCCGTCCGACACCAGCCCCCACATATGAAGGGCGGAATTGTTCTTCTTACAATTCTCCACCGCCTCCAAAAATTCCGGAACCTGGAAGAAATCCCCGTCCTCAATGGACTTGGTGATCCTGGTCAGCTCCTGGTACACGATGCGGCCTGCCCCCATGTTCAGATGGCCCACCTCTGAGTTGCCCATCTGCCCGTCGGGAAGTCCCACTGCCAGGCCGCTGGCCTGCCCCTTCACAAAGGGACACTGGCTCATCAGCTGGTCCATAACCGGAGTTTTGCCCTCACACACCGCATTGGCTTCACACTTGTCATTAAGGCCGTAGCCGTCAAGAATCATTAACACTGTTGGTCTCTTGCCCATAATCATTCTCCTTTACTCCCTTGTCTTAAAATTCACATTCATTGTACATGATTTTACACAATCTTTCAATCACAAATTCTTCATCCACTCCCCCGCCAGCCGGATCCAGCACTGGCACCTGGGCTCCACAAGGCTCTCCTCCCCTCTGCTGGTATCCTCCCGCGCCAGGGAAAGCCCGTGGCCCCCTGACGGGAACAGATGAAACTCCACATTCACCCCGTTTGCCGCCAAAGCCTCCGCAAAAAGCAGGGCATTCTGCACCGGCACCGTCGCGTCCTTGGCCGTGTGCCACAGAAACGTCTTAGGCGTATGAGGCCCCGCCTGCATCTCCAGGGAAACAAGACGTCTCTTCTTCTCATCCCCCGCTTCCTCCCCCAGAAGGTTCTCAAAAGAACCCGGATGGCAGTATGCCCCCGACGTAATCACCGGGTAACACAAAATCATGCCGTCAGGCCGGATCTCCTCCGCCCTGCGGCCGATGGGGCCATAGACAAATTCCCGGTTCCAGAACACGCCCAGGCTGCAGGCCAGATGTCCGCCCGCCGAAAACCCGGATACCACGACTTTGGCCGGATCCACGCCCCACTCCTCACCGTGGTCCCGGATATGGGCCACCAGAGACGCCAGCTCCAAAAGCCCCTGGGGAAATCTCCCCGGCGCCACCGTATACCGCAGCACAAAGGCATGGTATCCCATGGCCAGGTACTCCATGGCCACAGGTTCCCCCTCCCGCTCAGAAAGCTTGTGATACCCGCCGCCCGGACAGATCACCACCGCAGGCCGCATTCTTTTCTGCTCCCCCTCCTGCCAGTCCAGCAGGTAGGCCGCAACCGTCGCCCTCCCCGCCTCCTCTCCGCCGTTTTCACTCTGCAGCCGGGGCAGTTCCCATGTCAGCAATTTCATAATTCCACCGTACCTTTCTGTTTTATATGTCGCCTGTTTACTATTATACCCTCTCCTTCCGCCTGGTTCAACCGATAAAAAAGGTGTAAAGTCTTCCCAATCCGAAAACTTTACACCTGCTTTTTTAATCCTACTCCTCTGCCGCGTTCAACCCGGCGATCCGGCCGAAGGTCATAATATCCGAATAAGCATTTCCGCCCAGCCGGTTATTGCCGTGGATTCCTCCTGTAACCTCACCGGCCGCATAGAGCCCCGGAATCACCTCACCGCTCTCATCCAGCACCTGAGCCTGAGTGTTGATCCGGATGCCGCCCATGGTGTGATGCACCGTAGGAGTCCGAAGGCTTGCATAGAAGGGCCCCTGGGCAATCACCGCGTCCGCGCTTGCCGCCTTGCCGAACTCATCCGAACCGTTCTTCATCCCCTCATTATACGTATCCACCGTGGCCTTAAGCACTTCCCCGTCCACGCCGATCTTCTCCGCCAGCTCCGCTAACGTCTCCCCGCAGAATGTATGGCCGTCCCCGATCAGAGACTCTATCTGGGCAGTCCTGCTGTCGTCCCCCGCAATCTGGCTGGAATCCACGATCAGCCACATC
The DNA here is from genome assembly GCA_022798105.1 of Hungatella sp. GTDB lineage: Bacteria > Bacillota > Clostridia > Lachnospirales > Lachnospiraceae > UBA3402. The sequence continues at coordinate 3,095 of JAAWLV010000041.1, read as the reverse complement.
TGGCCGTCGGTCTGCTCCAGCTCTGCCATGGACATCTCATACCTGGTTCCGTCCTCCTTCACAAACCGCTTTCCTTCCTTATTGACAAACATATAATACTGGGCGCTGAGCCAGTTGCCCACAAACTGCGCCACGCACCCACAGTCATTGATAGGATCTCCCAGAGGATGAACCTGAATCTGGTCCAGATCAATCAGCTTCGCCCCCACAGCCTGGGCAAGCTCCAGCCCGTCGCCGGTGCTGCTGACCGCGCAGCTGGTCATCTTCGTGGTAATCGCCCCGTTGCTGTACTTGTAAACCAAATCCGAATTAGCCGCGTAACCTCCCGTAGACAGAATCACCGCCTTGGACGCATTAACCGTGATGGTGGAGCCGTCGCTTCTTTCCGCCACCACGCCGCAGGCCCGGCCGCTGTCGTCCATGAGAATCTCCGTCACATCCGCATCCGTGTAAATCTCTGCCCCCGACTTTACGGCCTGCTCCTCCAGAAGGGTAATGTACACGTTTCCGCCGTTGTCCCCCTCCGTGCCGGTAGCCTTTATCAGGTCAATCTGATGGCCTCTCTGCCACTTTCCGCCGATAGCCATGAAAATGTAGTCCTCCTTAAAAGGCACTCCGATATCCTCTTTCAGCCACTTTAAACTGTCCACCGCGCCGTTTGCAAAGGTGGTAATCAGCTCCAGATCCCCGATCTCACCGCCTCCGGTGTAAGTCTGCAGCGCATGCCAGTTGGCGCTGTCAAACAGGTTCTCCGACCCGGACGCCTTCCAGTCCTCAAAATCCTTCTTTACCCCGTCAATCAGGGCTTTATATGCTTCATCATCCGTGGAAACCCCCACAGCCGCTTCCACTTCCTTCTCCAAATCCGCCGTAGTCTTAGCCCCGGTAGACGCAAGAAGCTCCATGTCAGCCACATTGTATGTGCCCTCTCCCAGACGGGTGTTGCCGCCAGTGGAACTCATCTTCTCCAGCACCACAACCGAAGCGCCCTTCTCCCCGGCGCTGGCCGCCGCCGCGAGCCCGGCTCCGCCTCCACCGACGATGACGATCTCCGTGTCCAGAAGCATATCCTCCCCCGCTTCTTTGGCCGCCGCGGTCTGATAATCCTTCACATCCAGTCCGCCGCTTACAAGAGCCGCCTCCACGGCTGCCAGAAATCCCTCCGACGTAATGGTCGCACCGGAAACACTGTCCACGGCAATGCTCTGATTGTCCACAATCTCCTTAATCAGCTGTTCCATAGCCGTATCCCCGATTCCCTCCGTCTCCTCCGACGCAAGCACCTCAACGGCGGTAATGGCGCCGGCGCCGTCCACGGTAACCGACACTTTAATGTCCCCGTTCCTGCCGGCGCCGCTCCCCTCAAAAGTCCCCCCTGCCGGCGCCGCCGTGGTCTCCGGTGCCGCTGTAGTCCCCTGCACCGCTTCTGTAGTACCTGCCGCCTCCGTAGCTTCGCTGTTTCCGGAACATCCCGCCAGGGCAGATACGGCCACAGCCGCGGCCATCATCCCTGCCATCCATCTTCTTCTGCTGATTTTCATAACTATCCTCTCCTTATGCGTTAATAAATTAACTTCATAGACCGATTATAACGCTTTCCCCGCCGTGAAATGATGGTTTTTGTTCCTAAAATCCATAGCCAAACGTTATGGATTCTGGTATACTGACCTCTAAGGAAAGACGAGACATCAAAGGAGTTTACCCCATGAATCTAAACCAGCTGTACTACTTCCGGGCTCTGGCAGACTGGGAGCATTACACCAGAGCAGCCGAAGAACTCCATATCGCCCAGCCCACCTTAAGCAAAGCCATAGCCTCCCTGGAACAGGAGCTTGGTGCTTATCTTTTTGAGAAAAAAGGAAGAAATATAGCCCTGACAAAACAGGGCAGGCATTACCTGGAATACGTGAAAGCCGCCTTAAGCGAGCTGGAGCGGGGCAACGACTACCTGCGCAGAGAGCAGGCCATGGCAGAGGGATATATTGACCTTGGCATGGTCACCTCCGTAGAATACGACATGGTTCCCCAGTGGATAAAAAGTTTTCAGGAGTCCACAGGCAAAAAGGCCTTTTTCTCCTGCAAAACCGGGACCTCACGCCAGCTGGCCAACGGCCTCAAAGACAATCGCTTCGACCTGATATTCTGCACTGCCATTCCGTCGGAACCACAAATCGAATTTGTCCCTGTCTTTGAACAGCTTCTGGTGGCCGCCGTTCCCGCCTCTCACCGCTTCGCCCGCAGAAAATCCATCCATATCCGGGAACTGGAGCCTGAAAACATCATCATCCACACCCGTTCCTCCAGTATGTGGGATATTACCAACCAGATATACCGGGAGGCCGGCGTCGCCATCCGGGTCGCCGGTGAGGCTGAGGAGGACCGGACCATCATAGGGATGATACGGGCCGGCATCGGCTGCGCCGTCATGACCAACAATCCCGAACTCCATACCGACGGCGTCGCCCTCATTCCTCTCACGGGCGTCAGCTTCAAGCGCTACATATCCATGGGATACCGCAAGGAACAGGCCAGGCCTTACATGGCCGAACTGTTCCGGCGGCATATTATGGACACGGTTCTTCCTCTCTGACCTGGCAGAACGGTCATTGGGATTTCCTCTGAGTCCCCGGCGAATGGACACAAAATGCCTGCGGCAGGCAGTCCGGCGCCGGTACGGACAGCGCAGCCAACAGGCAGTCCTTCCGAAAACACCGGATACTTCACAAAAATCAGCAAAAAGACAGGCCCGCCCAATCTCGGCTGCGGCCTGTCTCTTTCCTATCTCTTCTATAAAACCGTTATGAAATTATAAAGTAACCTCAACCGTTATCAAAAGCGCCTTGAGAATCGGATCCGTCTTCAAAGTGGATTTTACCACGCTCTTAACATCATCCGCGCTCTTTCCGCTTGGATTGTCGATGTCAAATATGAGGCCCATGCCCACCTTCTTCGTGAAATGGAACGTAACCCCGCCGTACTCCTTTCCGTCAAACATCTCCTGGATCTCTTTGGCTTTCAGTGTGCTGTTAATCTTTACCATATCTTCTCCCTCCACATTATGTCATTAAATTTCGCCGGGAAGCTTCTCCCTTGGT
>JAAWLV010000040.1 GCA_022798105.1 Hungatella sp. | reverse complement strand
GCGGAAATTCCAGTGAATAAAGCACCCGCTGTCTACGCCCTCTGCACGTCTGCAAAGCTAGACGTAGGCACCACTACGCCGTCGCTTTGCAGACGCACAGATGACGCAGATATCTGGCACTTTTTTCACCGTTATTTCCGCAAGGCAGTACTAGGACGGCGTATGACGTCGCCGCAAACAGGGAAATGATTCGGTCTTGTGGAGTGGTGTACATGATGGAAAAAACGAAAAATAGTTCGCGGAAATTAAATATGGAAATGATATCGGTTATCATGGCGCTGGCGTGGCCTACCATGTTAGAACAGCTGATGCAGACTGCGGTTCAGTATATTGATACTGCCATGGTAGGTTCTCTGGGAACTCAGGCGACGGCGGCTGTTGGGGCCACCAGCACGGTAAACTGGCTTATCGGCAGCACAATTTCGGCTCTCAGCGTGGGATTTCTGTCTTTTATCGCCAGGTCCTGCGGGGCGGGGGATGAGGAGGCGGCGAAGCGGTCTGTGTCCCAGGCGGTGCTTGTGGTGATTGTAACCGGGGTGATTTTTACGGCGCTGACCCTGGCTTTAAGCGGGTATGTGCCTGTATGGATGCAGGTGGATAAGAGTATTCAGGCATTGGCTGCCCGGTATTTTTTTATTTTGTATGTGCCTATGCTTCCCAGAACAGCCAGCATTATGTTCGGCACGGTGCTGCGGGCAGCAGGAGATACGAAGACGCCCATGAAAATCGGGGTAATTGTGAATTTCATCAACGTGGTGCTGAATTTTCTTCTTATTTATCCCTCCAGGCCTGTGGAAATGCTGGGCGTTTCTTTTACCATGCCCGGTGCGGGGATGGGGGTTATCGGTGCCGCAGTGGCCAGCGCCGCGGCGTTTACGGTGGGAGGTATCTGTATTACCGCGGTGGTCTGGAGGCATCCCAGGATTTCGCCGAAGGGGCAAAGTTTCCGGCCGGACGCCAGGATTCTTGGGCCCTGTCTGCAGGTTGCGTTTCCCAATATGCTGCAGCGGTTCGGCACTTCCCTGGGGTATGTAGCATTTGCTTCCATGATTAATTCTTTGGGAGAAATTTCCACTGCGGCCCACACCATCGCCAACACTGTGGAGTCGGCTTTCTACATTCCGGGGTATGGGATGCAGACCGCCGCGGCCACTTTGGCTGGCAATGCTTACGGGGCTCATGACGAAAAGCGGATGAAGGAACTGGCAGCCATGTTTATTCCCATTGAAATCGGGCTGATGATTTTTTCCGGCGGGGCACTGTTTTTGCTGGCTCCCGGACTTATGAGGATTTTCTCTGCCAGTGAGGAGGTCATTTCGCTGGGAAGTATGGTGCTGCGGATGGTTGCAGTTTCGGAACCGTTTTACGGATTCTCAATTATCATTGAGGGTATGATGCTGGGGGTTGGCAAGACGAAGGAACCCTTTGTGTTTAATATAATGGGAATGTGGGGAATTCGGATTGCGGGGACTTTTGTCTGTACTCAGCTGCTGGAGCTGGGATTGGTGTCGGCCTGGGGATGTATGATTGCTCATAATCTGTTTTTATTTGTGATTTTTTTGGTTTGCTATGTGAACGGGATGTGGAATCCGCTGCATAAAAAGGCATAAAAATTTGCACACCCCCGGCACACTGCATATAAATATAAGTAAGCCCGGAGTGGGCCTCCAATACAGAATTTGCGGATTGACAGACCCCCTAAAAACTCTTAGAATAGGAATAACCGGAAAACCGTGCCGGACAACAAACAAGAAAGGTTTAAAACATGGAACTTGTCATAGATGGATATAAGATTTCTTACAAGGAGTCCGGGGAGGGAGAGGACACCGTCGTAATCCTCCAGGGATGGGGCACCAATATGGCAGTCTACGACAGCGTAGCCGCCTGCCTCACCGGGAGATACAGGGTCGTCCAGTTTGATTTCCCGGGATTCGGGGACAGCGACGACCCCCGGGAACCCTGGGCTGTGGAGGACTATGCCAGGTTCTTCCTGAAATTTGCAGAAGCCCGGGGCATCAAGAAAGCCGTCCTCATAGGCCACTCCTACGGCGGAAGAGTTATCATCCGCCTTGCATCCAGGCCGTCCCTGCCCCTTGAGATTCAGAAGATAGTACTCATAGACAGCGCCGGAATCCTGCCGCAGAAGACGTTCAAACAGAAAGTCAGAATAAAAACCTACAAACTGATGAAAAAAATCGTCAGCCTGAAACCGGTCTACGCCGTCTGCCCGGAGCTTATCGACGACTGGAAAAGCCGTCAGGGTTCCGCGGACTACCGCAATGCAACGCCGGTGATGCGGCAGTGCCTGGTAAAAGCGGTCAATGAGGATTTGACTCCTCTGCTGAAACATATCCGCCAGGACACTCTGCTCATATGGGGGGACCAGGACACCGCAACCCCTCTGTCGGACGGTAAATTAATGGAACAGCTTATACCGGAGGCAGGTCTGGCTGTGTTAAAGGGAGCAGGCCATTTCAGCTTTTTAGACCAGCCCGCAGTATTTCGCAGGATTATGGAGTCATATTTTAATATGGGATGATAGTGGGAGAATAAAGCAGAATGATGAAGATTATGTTAACAATCGAAATCGCATTAACCATATGCGCCGCATTTTACGTTATGCGCTACAACCTGCACATGTTTCAGCTGAACGGATACAAAAACCAGGAACACGTCTCCTGGATGAAAAAAAATATGAGAAAGCAGAGCCTGCTTTTTGCAGGCTTTTTAGCCGGACTTTTAGCAGGTGTGTTTCCCAACCCTGTCACAGCCGCTTTTCTGTATCTCTGCACCCTTCTCACCATATGGTACTACCGTCTATTAAAACGAAATAACACCAAGAAAAAGCTGGTATGCACCAACCGGGTAAAACGGCTCATCATGACAGATACCGTATTAAGCCTGCTTGCGGCGCTTCTTCTTTACCTGGCAGGCGGCATAAAAGGCCTGTGGATTTCCTGCGGCCTTGTGCCGTTTATCCAGCAGTTTCTCCTTATGCCTGCCAACACGGTCAACAGCCCCATCGAAAAGGGCGTAAACCGGCACTACATCAATGACGCAAAACGGCTCCTCCGGGAAAACAGCCGCTTAACGGTCATCGGCATAACAGGAAGCTACGGAAAAACCAGCGTCAAATATTTTCTCAACACCCTTCTCCAGAGCCGGTTCAACGTGCTCATGACCCCGGCCAGCTACAACACGCCGATGGGCGTGGTCAAGACCATAAGAGGGTCCCTGAAACCCACCCACGAAATTTTCATCTGTGAGATGGGTGCCCGTCATGTGGGAGATATAAAGGAAATCTGCGACATTGTACATCCAGACCACGGAATCATCACCTCCATAGGGCCTCAGCACCTGGAGACGTTTTTCAACATAGACAACATAAAATCCACAAAATTTGAGCTGGCCGACGCCCTGCCAAAGGACGGGATGCTGTTCCTAAACGGAGACAACGCCTATATCAATGACCACATAAAAGAAAAAGGCGGACAGTACGGCAATACCATTTTTTACGCCGCGGATTACGGAACAGACAGCGGGCCAAAACCGGGGGAATACCCCCATGGGTACCGGGCTTCTGACATCAGACTGTCCCGGCTTGGCACCGAATTTAAGGTTACCGCCCCTGACGGTGAGACGGAGCAGTTTCAGATGCGCCTTATCGGCGGCCACAATGTGGCCAATGTTGTGGGAGCCATTGCTGTGTCCCACAAGCTGGGCATTGCCCTGAAGGACTTAAAAGTGCCCGTGCGCCGCATCCAGTCTGTGGAACACCGCATGCAGATACTGGATAAAGGCCCGGTGACCATCATTGACGACGCCTTTAACTCCAATCCCGCCGGTTCCAGGGCGGCAGTGGAGACTCTGGCTATGTTCGACGGGGTGCGGATTCTCATTACCCCCGGCATGGTGGAGCTGGGAGCAGAGGAGGAGCGGTATAACTATGAGTTCGGCACCTATGCGGCCGCATGCTGCGACTATATCGCCCTGGTGGGCAAAAAGCATACAGAACCCATCCGAAAAGGGGTTCAGGATTCGGGATTTTCCATGGACCGATGTGAAACCGTGGAAAAGCTGGAGGAGGCGTTGTCCTGGGCTTACGGCATAAAGGAGCAGGGACATAAGTATATTTTGCTGGAAAATGATTTGCCGGATAATTATTGAGAGGAGATTGGCGATTATGAAGACAAAGGTAGCAGTGCTTTTTGGCGGAAAGAGCGTGGAGCATGAGGTTTCCATTATCTCTGCTATTCAGGCGATTATGAGTATGGATACGGATAAATACGACGTTCTTCCGGTATACATCACAAAAGAAGGCGACATGTACACAGGGGAGAAGACCGGGGACATTGAAGCCTACAAAAACATTCCGGAACTTCTGAAAAAATCCCAGAGGGTTATTTTTGTCAGTGAAAACGGCCGGGTTTCCATGATTCCCTATCCCATGAAAAAGTTTGGGAAGAACAATGCGGTTGCCGTGGATATCGCGTTTCCCATTGTCCACGGAACCAATGAGGAGGACGGAGCCCTCCAGGGGTATTTTAAGACGCTGGGACTTCCCTTTGTGGGATGCGACGTGACCGCCTCAGCCATTGGAATGGACAAATACTACACGAAAACCGTCCTGAAAGAAAACGGTGTTCCGGTTCTGGACTGTATTCTCTTTAAAACTTCCGATTACAGGGATGTGCCTGCCATGATTGCCGGGGTGGAGGAGAAATTTGGGTATCCGGTTATCATTAAGCCGGTGAACCTTGGTTCCAGCGTGGGAATCAGCGTGGCCAAAAACCGGACAGAACTGGAAAAATCCATTGACGACGCCTACACCTACGCCACAAAGATACTTGTAGAGCCTGCTGTCATGAATCTTCGGGAGATTAACTGCGCGGTACTTGGTGATGAGAATGAAGCCATTGCCTCAGAGTGTGAGGAACCGCTTCACTCCGACGAAATCTTAAGCTATGAGGACAAATATCTGAACAATGCCAAAGGCGGTTCCAAGGGGATGGCCAGCGTGTCCAGGAAGATTCCGGCAGAGCTTTCCCCGGACAAAAGGGAAGAGGTGAGAAATATGGCTGTAAAGGCATTCCAGTGTCTGGGGTGCAGCGGAGTTTCAAGGATTGACTTTATGATTGACCGGGATACAGAGAAACTATACCTCAATGAGATTAATACCATACCCGGTTCCCTGGCGTTCTATCTGTGGGAACCTGTGGGTGTGAAGTATAAGGAGCTGCTGGACAGGATGATTCAGCTGGCATTAAAGAGGGAGCGGGAGGAGAAAAGCCTGACCTTTACCTTTGAGACCAATATTCTGAACCAGCAGACGCTCTCCGGGGCAAAGGGCGTGAAACGGTGAGACAAAAGCCGCTGTACTGAGGTTTTTAGCCTCAGTACAGCGGCTTTTGTTTTGCCCTCCGGGAAGGCACGGGGCGGCCTGAACGGAAACGAAAAGCCGGTGTCCCTTGAACTATACAAGAAATTCCTCTGCAATCTTGTCAATCAAATCGGGATTGACCTCATTCCACTTCTCATAATCCATCCCGCTTTTCATCACAGTGTTTCCAAGTTTTACAAGAAAGTCAGGAATGGCGGACTGGAGAATAACGCCTGCTTCCCGTCCCATGGCTTCACAGCCCTGGCCTTCCTTTCCGTTGACAAACAGGGAAAAGGCGGGTTCCATAACCCCGTCAATTTTTTTCGCGCCGCCTCTGAAGCCGATGGCCCCGGTCTGGTGGGTTCCGCAGGAGGACGGGCATCCGGAGATATGGATTTGGGGCAGCGCTTTGTCCGGAATCCCCGCATTGCGGACTGCCTCAATACAGGCAGACAGAAGGGACTGGGAATCCCGAATCCCCTGCTGGCAGGTAGCGGCTCCGATACAGCTGACAGAAGTTTCAAATAACGTGGCGGCGCTGTCCTTTGTCAGCTCCAGAACCGTTTTTGCTTCTGCTCCGGTAAGGTTTACGATATAGGCAGACTCATCGGGAGCCAGGCGAAGCTGGGCATCGGACACAGAGGAAAGCGCGCTGCTTAAAGCACACAGTACATCCGGGTCAGCCATGCCGCCGATGGGGTGCCATACCACCGTGCAGAGGCCCGGCTGTTTCTGGGGCAGGACTCTTGGGTGGTCCGGGACTGCCCCGTCGCCTTTCTTTGTGACAGGCAGGAGCTTTGGCGCCGCAGTCAGGTCTTCCCCGGAATTCAGCACTTCAGAAAGCTTTTCATCAAAGGCTTTTTTGTAATTCTCTGCTCCGCCAAGGGCGTCCTGCATATAGCGGGTGCGGGCCTTGGCCCGGCTTTCATAATTACCGTAAGCCCTAAAGGTCAGCCACATGGCCTTGATATAATAGAGGATTTTCTCCGGCGGTACAGCTTCGGCCACTTTAACGCCGAACTTCGGATTATTTCCCAGCCCGCCTGCGCTGTACACGTCAAAATTCCCGTCAGGCCGCGCGGCAAATCCCAAATCCCTGTAGGTGGCATGGGTCAGGTTCCGTTTGGAGTTGGAAAAGCCTACCTTCAGTTTTCGGGGCATTTTTTCCGCTTTGATGAATGTGAGGAGATAATCCCCGGCAGCCAGAGCCCAGGGCAGCACATCAAAGTACTCATCTTTCTCCACACCGGAGAGCGGGGAGCACATGACGTTGCGGGGATAGTCTCCGCCGCCGCCCAGAGTCACGATTCCAGCTTCCAGGGCCTCCTCCATAATCCCGCTTACAGCGTCAGCCCCCAGGTCGTGGAGCTGAATGGTCTGGCAGGTGGTAAAATGCACACGCTGAATGTGATATTTTTTAATGACGCCGGCAGTAAAGGCCAGCTTTTCCTTCGTCACCACCCCGCCGGGCATGCGCAGCCGCAGCATGTTGGCTCTGCCTCCTTTTTGGGCATAGCTTCCGAAGTAGCCGGAAAAGCTTTTGTAAGCGCCCTTGTCCATTTCACCGGCATAGAATGCCTTCGTTTTTTCCCGGAACTCTTCCAGGTCCGGTTTCCAGATTTCAGGTGCAGTCACGGTCTGATTCATTGGTTCAGGGCCTCCTTCCACGGTTCTTCCTTAAATCCAACCAGAACAAAATCATCCCCTATCAGCAGAGGCCGTTTCACCAGCATACCGTCGGAGGCCAGGAGACGGAACTGCTCCTCCTCACTCATGGACGGAAGCTTGTCCTTTAACTGCATCTCCTTGTAGAGCATTCCGCTGGTGTTGAAGAATTTTTTCAGCGGAAGCCCGCTCTTTGCGTGCCAGGCCTTCAATTCGTCTGCAGTCGGATTTTGGTCCTTTATATGACGGTTGGTGTATTCGATTTTGTTATTGTCCAGCCATGTCTTTGCCTTGCGGCAGGTGGAACAGGCGGGATATTGAAGAAATAGTAAACTCATGTTTGATAACCTCCTTATACACAATCTTTATTTTACATAAAAGCGGATGAATTGGAAAGGGGGAAGCGTAATAAATTTGGAGAAATTCTTATATTTTATAATGAGGCCGGCTGTGCTTAATTTGAAAAAGAGGAGGTTTCAAATATTCATGAAAATCATTCTTTACTTATCCGACTATATCATCCCTCTGACTATCTTCTACATCGTAGGCTTCGGCCTTCTCATGAAACGCCCGGTGTACGACGATTTCGTAAAGGGGGCAAAGGAGGGGGCCAGGACCGTGGCGGGAATCATGCCCACTCTGGTGGGGCTTATGGTGGGGGTGGGAGTGCTGCGTGATTCCGGTTTTCTGGATGCCCTGGGAGGCTTTTTGGGCCGGTGGACCGAAGCCGTGGGATTTCCCTCCCAATTGCTTCCCATGGCTCTGGTAAAACTGTTCTCCTCCAGCGCGGCCACGGGCCTGGCCCTGGACATTTTCAGGCAGTACGGGCCGGATTCCAAGCTGGGGATGATAACCTCCGTCATGCTCAGCTGTACGGAGACCGTATTCTACACCATGAGCATTTATTTTATGTCCGTGAAAATAAAGAAGACAAGGCACACATTGGCGGGAGCCCTGCTTGCCACCTTGGCAGGAGTTGTTATGAGTGTTGTATTGGGGCAATATTTATAATTTTTTCCCATAAAACGCCTAAATTTGTTAAGAGTTTTTAAGGAATAAGTGGTTGCCGTCCATGACGAAATCATGTATAATTAGGAAGCGCGCCAAATTCGGCGCAAATGAATATGGATAGAAAGCTTTGAAGAACCATCAGATGAGAGGACAGACTGTGGATACGTACCAAACGTTGAATGAAGTACTGGTGAATCTGTTCCGTGATATTATGGATATTGAGCAGAGGGCCATTATCACAGAGGAATATAAGGATCTGACCAACAATGACATGCATGTGATTGAAGCCATTGGAACGACAGAGCCTAAGAATATGTCAACGATCGCCCGTCTTCTGTCTGTCACTGTAGGTACACTTACCATAGCCATGAACAGCCTGGTTAAAAAGGGATATGTGATTCGGCAGAGAGGAACCGCGGACCGCCGGGAAGTTTATATTTCCCTGTCAGAAAAGGGGCGGGGAGCATATGAGCATCATGCCAGATTTCACAAAGCTATGATTGACAGTGTCTCAAAGGAACTGAATCAGGAAGAGATGGAAGTGCTGATCAGAACTTTGACGAAGTTGAACCGGTGGTTTCGAAGCTGGCAAGATTATTAAAGGAGGATATTTGTAGTTATGAAGAAATTTATCTTGTGTTTGGCAGGAGCTATGATGGCCCTTTCACTGGCTGCATGTACACCTACCGAGGTGACGGAGACGACTCCCCAGGCAGCGGCAAGGCATCCGGAAGGGATTACCCCGGAGATGGTGGCTGAAAGCAATGCGGCTATAAAAAGGGAAGTGGATTCGGCTGCCCCGGTTTATGATGTGGCATTTGTGTATTTTCCTAATGATGATTCCACAGGTCTTAAGCGTGAAGAAGTAAGTATGGAATCCATGACCGAGCAGGCGCTTATCGATTGTCTTGTTGAGCAGGGAGTGCTTGAGGCAGACACCACTGTTAATTCCTTTGATATTGAGGGCGGAGAAAAGGCCGGCCCGGGAGTTTCCCCGGATGCAGTGGGCGAGGGAGAGAGAATCGGTACTCTGGATTTATCGAAGATTCCGGAGTCCGGAACAGCGGGAGAGATAGCTATGCTCAACGCCATTGCCAATACCTTCATCGAGAATTATGAGTTGGACAAGTTAAAGCTTTTAATCAATGGCGAGAACTATGAGAGCGGACACATCAGCCACGGCGATGAAGATTATCTGGAGTTTATTGATAAATATGAGAAATTCTAAAGTTTAAAACAGAGATGGCAGCAGCGCCGGATTAACCGCAGCGCAGCTGCCATATTTGATTTCGGCAGTCAGGACAATGTCAGAAGGCCTCCAGCCATTCCTTAAAGTAAGGCTTTATCACCGTAAAGGGTGCAGGGCCGATATCCAGCAGAAACCGGTTAAATTCTTTCAGTTCAAACCGGTCTTTCAACGTTTTTTTCGCTTGTTCTTTCATGCGGAGGATTTCCAGATACCCCACATAATAATTCAGGTAATTGACCGGAGCATCAAGCATATAGCCGTAAATCTGGTCTACCATGGTGCTGTCGCTGATGTCATAGTACTGGGACAGGTAGGAAGATACCTGCTCCTTATCCCATCCGTAGTAATTAATGTTGATATCCAGCAGCGCGTGGAGCGCCAGGGAGGCGGAAGCGTTGTGGGCCAGAAGCCGTCCAAGTTCATTGGACAGGCCGTTGTCTGTGGTGTAAGCGTAATTCTCCACATAGGTTGCCCAGCCCTCGCTGTAACTGCCGAAACTGAGGATTTTTCTCAAAGGAATATCGCAGCTGCCTAAAAAGTACACATTCTGATACAGGTGTCCCGGATACCCTTCGTGGGCGAGAGTGGTATATAGATCCCCGGAGGTGTTGACTGAACCCTGGTTGATATAGATGACGCAGTCCTTGTAGCGGTCCATAGGGGGAACCAGAAAGAACGCCGGGCTTAATGTGTGTTCTAGAGAAGACGGGACATATTTGGTTGTGTAGCTGGCATCTTCCAGCTCCGGAAAATCAGAGGCAATGACAGTTTGTAAATGCTCCAGAATTTCATTGGGGTCTGTGGAGGAAAACTGGTAATTATCCAGCTGATCTCCCAGTTCCTCATGGTCTATAAGAAGCTTTGACATGGCCATCAGCTCGTAATTAAGCTGCTTTTCAACGGCATCTTTCAGGTCGTCGATGGTCTCGTAGGTAGTACCTGTGGAAGAATGGACCAGATATTCATAGTATTCCTTTCCTTTGGGATAGTGGCACAGCCCCATCTCGTTGGTGCAGGTTCCCTTCAGGTCCACCAGTCCGTTTAACAGGGTTTCATAGGCAGGAATAAAATGGTCTGCCAGCACCTCCCGGTTTCTGGCCTTATAGGCATTTTTCTCATCCTCTCCCAGATCCGTCAGGGCGTCAATGCGCTCGTCAAAGGTGGAAGCCAGGAAATTCTCCTCGGGAGCCGCAAGATAAGCTTCACAGTCACTGACAATGGTGTCCACGCAGGTATCTGTCATAAAGAGGCCGGCTTTTGCCTTTTCCTTCTCAAATTCCAGGATCTGTTCATAATACCGGTCAATGGTGGACAGAAGAGTCAGATAGTCTTCCACATCCTGCCTGGAATAAAAGATGTATTCGGCCAGCAGAACAGGAAGCTGGGCCTGGACTCCCACTGTGGGGGCCAAAGGCTGATAGTACAGTTCCAGACCCTCGAATTTTGCCTCCGCCTCATAGGTAGCCTGAAGGATTTTGTACGTAAGCTGCTGCTGTTTCGTTAAAAACTGCACAGGAATTTTATCCAGGGCGGCCTTATCTTCCTTCTGTGTTTCCCCGGCTTCTTTGAGAAGCTCCAGGGAAAAGTCTCCGAAATCCAGAGCGCAGTCTGTTATGCCGTATGACGCAGGGTCTGCAAGGGTATAGTGAAGGGTCAGATAATTCTCCGAAAGCTGGTCATGGAACAGCTTACCGCAGAGCGTATCAAAATCTACGCGGGCTTTCTGGACCTGCGGGGAGTCCGGGGCGGGAGATTCAGAAAGCTGAGCGCCGCCGCTCTCAGAAGCCCTGTACGACTCATAGTCTCCCGGCTGTGAGGGAGAACTGCGGGCGCAGGAACACAGAAAAGAGACTGACAGCAGAACACACAGGAACACACAGCGGAATTTGCGGGTATTTTTCAACATAAGAGGTTCTCCATTTTTATTTTCCGAGTTGGATATTGTTAATTATTTATGTTCATAGTATAATTTATATTTCTCAATAATACAACAAAATGAAAAAATGTTGACGAAAAGTATTTTAAAAGCTACACTAGTAACCATCTAGAAATTGTTTTTGAAGGAAGGAGAACCAGTGATGTGCAGAGAGTGTAAAAAACCTTACTATATTACGACCGCCATTGCCTATACATCAGGAAAGCCTCATATCGGAAATACGTATGAAATCGTGCTGGCAGACAGTGTTGCCAGATACAAACGGGCTCAGGGCTACGATGTGTTTTTCCAGACAGGCACCGATGAGCATGGACAGAAGATTGAGCTGAAAGCCCAGGCAGAAGGTATTTCTCCGAAAGCATATGTGGACAAGGTGGCAGGCCAGGTAAAAGCTGTGTGGGATTTGATGAACACTTCCTACGATAAGTTTATCCGCACAACGGACAAGGATCATGAGGCTCAGGTCCAGAAGATATTCAAGAAGCTGTACGATCAGGGCGATATTTATAAAGGATATTATGAGGGGCTGTACTGTACGCCCTGCGAGTCCTTTTTTACGGAGTCCCAGCTGACAGACGGAAAGTGTCCGGACTGCGGCGGCCCGGTGCAGCCGGCCAAGGAAGAAGCCTATTTCTTTAAGATGAGCAAATACGCAGATCGCCTTATCAGCTACATTAACCAGCACCCGGAGTTCATCCAGCCGGTTTCCCGGAAAAATGAGATGATGAACAATTTCCTGCTTCCCGGGCTTCAGGATCTGTGTGTGTCCAGAACCTCATTTACCTGGGGGGTTCCCGTGGACTTTGACCCCAAGCATGTGACCTATGTGTGGCTGGACGCCCTGACGAACTATATTACCGGAATCGGCTACGACTGCGGCGGCGAGGGTACGGAGCAGTTTAAAAAGCTGTGGCCTGCTGACCTCCATTTGATTGGCAAAGATATTATCCGGTTCCACACCATTTACTGGCCCATCTTCCTTATGGCTCTGGATCTTCCTCTGCCAAAGCAGGTATTCGGTCACCCGTGGCTTCTGCGGGGCGAGGGCAAGATGAGCAAGTCCAAAGGCAATGTGCTGTATGCAGATACCCTGGTGGACTTTTTCGGTGTGGATGCCGTAAGATATTTTGTGCTTCATGAGATGCCGTTTGACAATGACGGGGTTATCTCCTGGGAGCTGATGGTGGAGCGGCTGAACTCCGACCTGGCTAATGTGCTGGGCAATTTGGTGAACCGCACTATCTCCATGTCCAACAAATATTTCGGCGGAGTGGTGAAAAACACCGGTGTGACGGCAGATGTGGACCAGGATTTGAAGGATACTGTTCTGGCGGCGGTGAAAAAGGCAGACGAGAAGATGGAGCAGCTTCGGGTGGCTGACGCCATAAGCGAAATTTTCAATATTTTCCGCAGGAGCAATAAATATATTGACGAGACTATGCCCTGGGCCCTGGCCAAGGATGAAGCCCAGCAGGGACGGCTTGCCACGGTTCTTTATAATCTGGCGGAGGCTATTACCATAGGGGCGTCCCTTCTGGAGCCCTTTATGCCGGAGACATCCGAAAAGATCCTAAGTCAGCTGAACACAGACCGAAGAGCTCTTGACCAGATGGATGCCTTCGGCCTGTATCCTGACAACGGTAAGGTTGTGGAAAAGCCGGAGATTCTCTTTGCCAGAATGGACATGAAGGAGGTTCTGGACAAGGTAGAGGCCATGTTTGGAACGGAGGAGAAGGAAGGAAACGCCTCTGAAGGGAAAGAGGAAAATGCCGAAGAGAAACAGCCGGAGGAGGCTGTTGATATTGAGGCAAAAGAAGAAATTACCTATGATGACTTTGTAAAACTGCAGTTTCAGGTAGGAGAGATCATCGCCTGTGAGGAAGTGAAGAAGTCGAAAAAACTTCTGTGCAGCCAGGTGAAGATCGGCAGCCAGGTGCGTCAGATCGTCAGCGGGATAAAGGCTTACTACAAGCCGGAAGAGATGGTGGGCAAAAAAGTTATGGTTTTGGTGAACCTGGCTCCCAGAAAGATGGCGGGAGTAATGTCCGAGGGAATGCTTCTGTGCGCTGAGGATGCCCAGGGCAATCTGGCGTTAATGACCCCGGAGAAGCCTATGCCGTCAGGGGCCGGGATTTGCTGACCGAAGGCCGTATGCCAAAGTGCCTGAACAGCAATGGGCTGAAATGGGTTGCCATTATCACCATGCTCCTTGATCATGGAGCGGTGGTGCTGATTGAAAACCGGATTCTTGGCGGCCCCTTTCATCTGATGGCAGCCCAGACTTCTCCGTATATTGCCATGTGGTGGAAGGTGGATCTAGTGCTGCGGTTTATAGGAAGGCTTGCATTTCCTATTTTCAGCTACCAGATTGTGGAGGGATTTCTCCACACAAGGGATATAAAAAAGTATGGACGGAGACTGCTTGTGTTTGCTTTTATTTCGGAAATACCGTTTGACCTGGCCGTATTTAACACCTGGTTTTATCCTCAGTACCAAAATGTGTATATCACTCTGTTTCTGGGATTGGCCGCTATATGGGCGGTCCACCGGTATGAGGAGGAGGGGAGCCTGTGGAAGCAGGCCCTGGCTGTTGGAGTGTGCTGCAGTCTGGCTCAGCTTATAAAAGCGGACTACGGGGCGTTCGGCGTGTTTTTTGTGGTTTTGCTGTATTACTGCCGCAATCGGACAGGGATGCAGACCGTTCTGGGCTGTGCTGCCCTGGCATGGGAGGTTGCGGCCCCGCTGGCATTTATCCCTATCAGGATGTACAATGGCCGGAGAGGGGACAAACGATGGCAGTGGTTTTTCTATATATTTTATCCGGCCCACCTGCTGGTGCTGGCAGGAATCGGGGCGGTTCTGTACTAATTACCGACCCTGCCGGATTCCCTCGAAGGCTGACGGATATAATTCCGGTATGGAAGTGACCGCCTGCCCGGGGCCGGGTCAGGTGAAGGAGGCCCTGGTTTTAATAAACGAGAAGAGGACAAACGCCATGATTATAGATACCCATGCTCATTATGATGATAAAGCTTTTGATGAGGACAGAGATATGCTTCTGTCACAGCTGCCTTCCGGCAAAATCCAGCTGGTAGTCAACATAGGAGCCAGCATCCGAACCACAAAGAATACGCTGGAACTGATGAGCCGGTACCCCTTTGTTTATGGCGCTGTCGGCGTACACCCCAGTGAGACAGGGGAGCTGACAGAACCGCTTATGGACTGGCTGCAGGAAGCGGCCGGACAGCCGAAGGTTGTGGCTGTGGGCGAGATTGGTCTGGACTATTACTGGGATGAGCCGGGGCGGGAGATTCAGAAACACTGGTTTGTCCGGCAGCTGAACCTTGCCAGAAAGCTTGGTCTTCCAGTAGTTATTCACAGCCGGGATGCGGCAAAGGATACCCTGGATATTATGAAGGATCAGAAGGCAGGGGATATGGGAGGTGTTATCCACTGCTTTTCCTACGGGGTGGAGATGGCCAGGGAGTATCTGGACATGGGGTTCTACCTGGGGATCGGAGGCGTCGTTACCTTTAAGAATGCAAAAAAGCTGAAAGAGGTGGTGGAGTACATGCCTATGGACCGCATGGTACTGGAGACCGACTGCCCCTACCTGGCTCCGGAGCCGTTTCGGGGAAAACGGAACTCCTCCCTCTATCTGCCCCATGTAGTAAAAGCCGTCAGCGAGATAAAGGGCATCTCCCAGGAGGAGGTCATTGCTAAAACCAGTGACAATGCCAGAGCCATGTACAGGCTTTATGACCAGGAAAGGACTTGGTAGCTTATGGAAGAGACAAAGAAAGGTCCTCTGGGGAACCCTCAGAATACCATTGACATCATAAAGAAGCATCAGTTTGCGTTTCAGAAAAAGTTCGGACAGAATTTTCTCATTGATACCCATGTCCTGGACAAGATCATAAATGCGGCCCAGGTTACGGACGAGGATTGCGTTTTGGAGATAGGCCCCGGGATTGGGACCATGACCCAGCGTCTGGCAGAGGCGGCCCGCCATGTGGTGGCAGTGGAGATTGACAAGAACCTGATCCCCATTTTGGAAGAGACCCTGGCAGGTTATGATAATATCACAGTCATCAACCAGGATATTCTGAAAATGGATATCCCAAAGCTGGTGGACGACTATAACGGCGGACGCCCGGTGAAGGTGGTGGCAAATCTTCCCTACTACATCACCACGCCTATTATTATGGGACTGTTTGAGAGCCAGGTACCTATTGATAATCTGACAGTCATGGTACAGAAAGAGGTGGCCTGCCGGATGCAGGTAGGGCCGGGAAGCAAGGATTACGGAGCTCTGTCCCTGGCTGTGCAGTATTACGCCCAGCCTTACCTTGTGGCCAATGTACCTTCCAACTGCTTTATTCCCCGTCCCAATGTAGGTTCCGCCGTAATCCGCCTGACCAGGCATCAGAATCCTCCGGTAAGGACAGCGGATCCGGGACTTATGTTCCGTCTTATCCGGGCATCTTTTAACCAGAGGCGGAAAACACTGCAGAACGGACTGAACAATTCCCCGGAGCTGGATTACCCGAAGGAGACCATTGCGGAGGCCATTGAAAGTCTGGGAATGGGATCTTCGGTCAGGGGGGAGGCTCTGACGCTGGAGCAGTTTGCCCGTCTGGCTGACTGGTTCTCGGCTCATGACGCCAAACAATAAGACTTTATAAAAAATGCGTATCCCAAGGCTTTGGAGCCGGAAAGGATACGCGTTTTTATGTTTCGGTTATTTATTTGGGCATCTTGGAGCAGGCTGCCTCATCGGCAACTACTATCACATCGCTGTGAAGCTGAAGGACGGAGGCCGGAAGCTGCGGAGTGACAGGACCGTAAACAGCCTTGGCCAAAGCGTCCGCCTTGTCCTCTCCGCTGACGATGAGAAGGATCTTTTTTGCCTTCATAATGGTTCCGATACCCATGGTGTAAGCCTGCTTCGGAACATCATCGGCACTGGCAAAGAATCTCTTGTTGGCGTCAATGGTGCTTTCGGTCAGGTTTACGCAGTGGGTGATGTTCCCAAATGTATCGTCCGGTTCGTTGAAACCGATATGGCCGTTGCGGCCAAGGCCCAGAAGCTGTAAATCAACACCGCCGAGATCGGTGATGATACCTTCGTAGCGCAGGCACTCTTTTTCGGCGTCAGGCTCCATGCCGTTGGGAACATTGGTATTGTCAAGGTTGATATTAATGTGCTTAAACAGATTGTTGTACATAAAGTAGTAGTAGCTCTGGTCATTGTCCCTGGGAAGTCCCTTGTACTCGTCCAGATTTACGGATTTTACCTCGGAGAAATCCAAATCGCCTTTGTCGCACCACTCGATCAGCTGTTTGTAGGTACCGATGGGAGAAGAGCCGGTTGCCAGTCCCAACACGCAGTCAGGTTTCATGATCACCTGTGCAGAAATGACATTGGCTGCCTTTCTGCTCATGGCGTCATAGTCTTTTACCTGGTACACCCTCATAATAAATACCTCCGTAAAAATTTTTTTTATGCTTTCACCATATAGGATAACATTTTTATGTCATACTTTCAATGGGTATTTACATAGAATATAAACTAAAGGGGTGATGATATGTCTAATTATCGCAGACTGATTTCGTACATATATGCTTACGAGGGCGGAATAAAAGGAAAAAATGTGGGTTTTGCAAAACTGGAAGTGAGAAACGGGCAGTGCAAGATCCAGGTCAACGTAAGAAACATATACATTGGAAACCAGGATACAGGGGTTTATCTTTTGTCAGGTTCCAAGGAGATACTGATAGGAAAAATTTTTATCAGAAACGGTGCGGGGGAATTCAGGGCCGTGGTAGGCGTGGGGAATGTGGCGGGTTCCGGACAGACCATTGATCAGTGTTATGGCCTTACGGTACATAACCTGTCGGACTCATGGCAGTCCTATACTACTATCTGGGAAGATGCGGTTGCCCAGGCTGCCGAGGTAGCTCTTGAGAATGCCACATCAGAGCGGATGGAAAAAGAAGAACCAGTCAGAAGTTCCGTGGCAGAGGACGTAGAAAAAGAAATAGAAGCTCAAAACCGAAAAGAAGAACCTATCCCTCCATCAATGATTCCTTCTATGGAAGAGACAGAGGAGCAAAACCCATTCCAGCCGGTTGAAATGGGAGTTATGGAAATCCGGCCCATGGAAGTGCTCCCCATCGGAAAAGGGGAGACGGCAGAAGAGTTAAGCGGCGATACCGCGCAAAAAAACCGGGAAACTGTGCCGGAAGAAACACAAAAGGAATCCCCAATTGTGCAGGAGACAGAAAAGAAGACGCCGGCGCCTGCACAGGAGGAACCAGAAAGTCCTGCTGACGGGGAAACGGTTTCAGGGGTGGAAATTCCTTTGCCTTCTCAAGAAGAGCCGTCTCCAATCCAGCAGCCTGCCCGGCAGCAGGAAATCCAGGATAACAGCCAGGGACAGCCCATGAGACAGAGCCAATGGACACAGCCGGGAATGCTGTTTGCTCCCAATCGTTTTGGACGCGCCAACAGGCCGGTCCGTATTGGACAGCAGCCGGTTCAGCCTGAAAACGGGCGCCCGACCGCCAGTACAGGCACAGCCCAGCCGGATGTACAGGCACAGACCGGCGGGCCTTCAGGGGCTGTTTTACAACAGCAGAATCCCCTGGAAGATGAACCGAAAATCGACAGCGTGTGGCAGCGCTTTTATAAAACCTATCCGAAGATACAGGCATTTGATTATAATGGAGGCTGCGAGATTCTTACAATAAAACCGCAGGATATCGGCCTGCTTCCAAGGGAAACATGGGGGTACGGCAATAACAGCTTTCTCCTTCATGGGTATTACAATCACAGATATCTGATATTTGCCAGGCTGAACAACCCGAAAGGCCATCCGAGATTTCTTCTGGGGGTTCCGGGCCATTACTACAGCAATGAAAAATATATGGCGGCGATGTTCGGATTTCCCAATTTTGTACTGTCAAAAGTCCAGCCGACAGGTGATGACCGTTTCGGGTACTGGTACACGGACATCCGGCTGGGGTTCTGATGGTCTTACAGGGTTACTGTTTACACCGTGGCTAATCATTTTGCTGATTAGCCATGGGCCAGTATCGCTGTGGGGGTCAAAGCATATGCAAACGGCAGAGAAAAAGTTTTCATTTTTCAAATTTTCGGTTATACTAAATAGAAAATGACAAAAAGAGGAATCCGGATGACAAAAGAAGAAACCTATATGAGGGAAGCTATCAGGCAGGCCAAGAAGGCGGCGTCTATCGGCGAAGTGCCCATTGGCTGCGTGATTGTTTACGAGGATACAATTATTGCAAGAGGGTATAACCGGCGGATTGCGGATAAAAATGTCCTGGCCCACGCAGAGATTATAGCCATCCGCAAAGCTTGTAAAAAGATGGGGGACTGGAGGCTGGAAGGGTGTACCATGTATGTGACCCTGGAGCCGTGCCCCATGTGCGCGGGAGCGATTGTGCAGGCCCGTATTCCCACAGTGATCATAGGATGTATGAATCCCAAGGCGGGGTGTGCCGGTTCAGTTCTGGATATGCTTCATCAGCCGGGGTTCAATCATCAGGTGGAGACGGAGATCGGACTTATGGGAGAGGAGTGTTCCGCCCTTTTAAAAAATTTTTTTAAAGCTCTGCGCCAGGCCAAGGAGCCGAGCCGGTAATTGGGCTGCAATATGATCCTTGACAAAAGCCGCCTGCCGGGGTATACTTAACAGGCTACCAAAGTCATAAAGTTTCCGTGCAGCCGGGGAGATAGCGGTGCCCTGTACCTGCAATCCGCTCTAGCAGGGGTGATGTCTCACCTCGGGCAGTTTACTGTGGAGCTGCCCTGTGTAAGTGGCGATGACGTTTGGGTCTTGCGCAACAGGAATCTGTGAACCGTGTCAGGGCAGGAATGCAGCAG
>JAAWLV010000039.1 GCA_022798105.1 Hungatella sp. | reverse complement strand
TTTTCCGCTTTGGGCTCATCGGAACGTCTGGCATATCTGAACCCGGTCGGCACACAGCCTGCCTCCCCTCGCTGGCTTCACGACAATCCCCGCCCCAACGTTACTCACTCAACAATACAGCAATAGAACGAATTTAATGTTCCGATTTATCTCAATCAAGGTGAATGAATGACTTTAGCATTTCTAAACCCGGGCTGCGACAACCTTAATATACCTGTCCGCGGTCTTTATCTTAGTTTCTTATGCTCCCGGATCTCATCCAGGTAATTGTACAGCGTGTATTTGGAAATCTCTAAAATCTGACAAATCTTTGTTCCTGATTTGTTAATGAGAAGAGCGCCTTTATTGTCCAGGAAGCGGAGAACCTCCATCTTGTCCTCCTTGGTCATCTCGCTGACCGGCTTTCCGATTTTGTTGATTCCCTCGTCGATAAGATACAGCAGCAAATCCGAAACATTGGTTGCAAAAAATTCCTCGCTGTGCTCCTTTTTATTCAGCTCATCCGGAAGGCAATTATCCAGATATTCTTTTATCTCAATTTTTTTGGAAATATCCGTGTTGATGCAGAGCGCTCCCAAAGCCTTCCCCTCATCATTCTTGATGTACATGGTGGCGGACAAAAGCACCTTTCCGTCTCTTGTCTTTGTCACATAATTACATTTCATATCGCTGGTAGCCGTGCCCCGTATTACCTCCAGCCCCAGATTACTGCCACAATCGCCAATTTTCCGGTTGGTTATATGTCCATTCTCAATGGCCACTACACTGTGATCATATCCCTTGGACCAATCATGCAGAATAAATTCCGATTCCGGGCCAAACTGATTTTTTAAAATCTTTAGCAGAGTCTTAAAAAATGGCATCTCCTGTTCAATGGTCTGCATATAAGTTCCTCCCACCTTCTATTCATTGGCTATATTCTATCATATTACGACATAATCTTCCAGAAAAAATACATTTCCCCGGCTTCTTTTTTACCCATTACGTTACTGTTCACAGGCCCTGTGAACGTAACCGCATATGCCCATTTAAAATCGCCTGCAGCGATGGGGCATATGCTTTGACCCCCATCACGGTACTGGCCCATGGCTAATCAGCGGAGTGATTAGCCATGGTGTAAACAGTAACCCTGTTAACCGCTTTTGCAAACTCCCTGGCCTTTTGGCTAATCCATGCAAAATTCCCGGCTTCTATCTGCTTTTTGTTTACCAGACAGCCTCCCACTCCCGCGCAGCAGACCCCGGCCTCAAAAAACGCTCCTATATTCCCCACATCCACACCTCCCACAGCTGCAAGAGGAATGTGGGCCAGGGGGCCGCGGACTGCCTTAATGTAATCCGGCCCGGCCGCACCGGATGGAAACACCTTCACAATATCCGCCCCCGCCCGGTAAGCCAGCTCGATCTCCGTTGGCGTATAGGCTCCTGCCAGCACTGTCATCCCCCGCTCTTTTGCCTGAGCGATTACATCCATGTTCACATTGGGCGTAATGATATATTCCGCACCGGCCTCACGCGCTGCCTTTACCTGGTCAGGGGTCAGCACCGTGCCGGCTCCCGGTTTAATCCGGTCCTGCCTTTTTTCTTTTAACAAAGAGATGGACTTCAAGGTTTCTTCAATCCCCTCCCTGCCTGTCTGGTCAAAGGTCACCTCCATCACCACAATCCCGCCTTCGTACAGAGCGTCTGCCAAATCCAATATATGCCGGCTGGAAATACCGCGGACAATTGCAATGATCTTATTCTCCCTGATCGTTTGTGATAATTCCATCTCTTCTGTTCCTTTCCTTATGTATCAGCAGTACCCCTTTTCCGGACAGCGGAACCTGTTTTTCGCAGCGGATCACTGACACCTTTTTAAACCCACCTTCCTGCTCTAAAAGACAGGCCAGGACAGAGCACAAGGGCTCTTTTCCTGCTATGAGTACCCTGCATCCCTGAAATCCATGAAGAAGCCGGCTGCTTTTGACTGCCGCCACATCGTTTTCCAGCACTGCTCCCAAAAGAAAGCTGGCGCAAGATCTTATATCATCTGACACAAATTGACTGGCGATTCTGGTCAGAAAAGCCGTTCGGCCAAAGCTTCCCGTGTTCAAGGCGTATCGGTACCCGGCCAGAAGATACTTCTCATCAGGGCTTCCCTTTAAATACCCGCGGCCTACTGCATCGGCCACAATGCTGTGCTTTGTAAGCAGCTCCAAAAGCTCTCCTGTCATGGAAGTCACACAGCCTAAAAGCCGGCCGGCCGAATCGGCTGCAATCATCTTTGTGTGGGAGCCGGGAAGAATCACAAGGGCAGGCTCCCCTCTCCCCTCGTCAGCCAGAAGCCCCAGCGCCTCCGCCTCTTCCCCCCGCATCATATCCATCTCTCCCAGATTGTCCAGAGAAAGCGTTTTGCCCTCTCTGTTTTTAAGCCCTGGGATAAAACAGATAGGTCTGGGACAGACATCCTCCAAAAGCACCGTTTTCACACCGGCCCCAAACTCCTCCACGCCGGCCGGGGCAATCAGGTGAGGCAGTTCAAAAAGCCCCATATCGGAGGTAATCATGCCGGAGGCATACACGGCCTCCACCGTCTCCCAGGTAATTTTGTTTTCCTGAATCAGGGAAACCAGCATTTCCCGCACTGCCTGTTTAAGTCTCTGGTTATTGCCGTCAACAGCCGTGTCTCTGACCCCTGTGCCGTCCCGCCGGCTGTCTATCGTTTTTCCGTCCTTTGTCCACAAGTAGACTCTGGTGTTGGTTGTCCCGCCGTCAATTGTAATAATATATGTTTTTCCATCCACAGCTCTTTTCCCCGCAGTCTGCCTGACAATGTACCAAAACAGCCCTTACCATGTAAGCTTTCTGTTCCGTGCAGTAACCTTCCAGCAGTCCGTAATTACACCGTTTGCTGCCACTAAAGCTTCCGGATACAAGGCGCTGGTTGGACATATGTGGGTGGGAATTACATAGAGAACCGTCCCGATCTCCGGCACTTCCGTCTCGTATCCCTCATCCATCTTCCATATCCAGTGCTCCTCGTTCTGCCCTGCCGAGGAGGCATGCTCCACCCCCAAAAGCTTTCCCCTTTCTCCCGGCGGATCTGCGGCGATTCCCTTGTATCCCAGATCAATGGTAAAATACCCGTCCTCCGGATGGCTTACCACCCGCGTCATTAAAATACCGGCCGGGATAAAATTCTCATCCTTAAAGCGCTGAAAATACCCGTAATCAGACACCAGACATGTTCCCGGCGACATATACACATGAGAAAACCGGGCATGGCAGGGGAAGGAAGGCGTTCCTCCCATAATCAGTACGGAACACCCGATTCCCTCTTCCCTCAGCTGTTCTGCCACGGCAAAGACCTTTTTGTCTGCCTGTTCCACTGCCTCCATTCGTTTGTCAAAGTCCTCAATCCCATGATTGCCGTCATAGCAGTGAAGTCCGTCCAGCAAAAGGCCCGGGAGAACACAACACTGCTTATAAAGGTCATAGAGCCGATCCGGACGGATTCCGGTCCGGTTTGTCCCCATATTTACGTCAATGAGGGTATAAACCTTCTGGTTCCTTTCCAGGGCCTTGTCACTTAATGCCTTCAGGCTGGCAAAGTCATCTCCGATAGCCCAGAATCTTGTCCCCGGAAAAGCCGTACACAGATCCAGAAACCGATCCATATTAGGACCGATCAAGGGATAGGCAATAACAGCCTCCTTTGCCCCGCACTCTGCCACCATCTCTGCCTCCGCGATGGTGGCGCATTTGAATTTGGCGATTCCCCTTGCCAGCTGCAGCCTGACCAGCTTTTCCATTTTGTGAGACTTGACGTGAGGCCAGAGCCGGTCAATGTCTCCGGCAACAGACACCATTTTATCCAGATTCTCCTCGATCAGTTCCCTGTAATAGATCAGTGCCGGAGTCACAATGGAATCCGTATCTTTTATTTCATATCCATGTTTTTTCATATGCGTCCTCTTTTCATTCAATCTCAAACAGATACTCGATCTCCACAGAAATATTCCCGGGCAGCTCATTGGTGGATATGGCTGATCTGGCCCCTACTCCCCGCTCTTCCCCGAATATATCCATAAGAAGCTTTGACGCGCCGTCCACAACCCTGGGCTGGGAATTAAAGCCCGGCGCGCTGGCCACAAAGGCAAGAAGCTTTACCACACTTTTGATCCTGTTTAAATCCCCCAGATACTCGTGAATGGCACTCAGGGCATTTAACGTGCAGATACGGGCCGCCTCCTGTCCCTCTTCAATGGTTCTCTCACTTCCCAGCTTTCCGGACACCGCCGGCTGTCCGTTTCTGGTAGCTCCCTGTCCTGAAATATACAGCATGTTCCCCACCTGCTTTACCGGCCTGTAAATTCCTCCCTTCGGCGCTGCCGGAGGCAGAGTATAACCCAATTCTTCAATCCTCTTGTATACATCCATCTTTTTCCTCCTCGTATCATACGTTTATTGGTTCTCTCTTCTGCCGCTATGGTTTACCCGAATACACGCACCCGGAAAAACTCCGTCCAGTCTTGTGTCATGGTCAATGACAATCTCTCCGTTGACCATACAGTAATCTAATCCTGTGGCCGTCCGGGCCGGATCTGCGTAGGTTGCATGATCACAGAACTTCTCCGGGTCAAAGATCAGAATATCCCCATATGTTCCCTCTGCCAGATATCCTCTCTTCTCAATTCCCATCCGGGCTGCCGGCTGGCTGGTCATTCTCCGGATCGCCTCCTCCAGGGAGTAGACTCCCCGTTCCCTTACATATTCCCGGATAATCTTCGGAAATGCACCAAACATGCGGGGATGAGGCCTGTCTGTCTTTCCATAGATGGCATCAGATATAACATTGGAGTAGGGAAGGCGGGCCACTGTGTCAATATCTTCCTGGCACATACTCATATTAATGATAGCTGTTCTCCCGTTTTCTTTGTGCATGAGCCTGGCGGCCAGAGCCTCCGCATCCTCATAGCCAAAGCTTTTTGCCGCCTTCTCCACGGTCATTCCCACCATGGGAAGAAACTCATCCTCCACAACCCCGCTGATCAGGATCCGGTCCCACCCCAGCAGAACGCAGAAATTATCCCAGGCCTTCCAGTCCATGCGGCTCTTGCGGCGAAATTCCCTCACCCCCTCTTCGGTTCCCAGAAGCTTCAGGGCCCTTCCCATGTCTCCTTTTACAAAATCCGGCGGCAGCATAGTGGTGAGCGCCGTGCTTCCCCCGTCATAAGGGTAGAAATCGCAGGTGACATCAATCCCTTCCTGCCGGGCCTTCTCGATCAGGCCGATAGCCGTGTGGATATCCTTTCTCCAGTTTTTAATTCCGCAGCTTTTAAAATGGCTGATCTCCAAAGCGCAGCCGGCCTTTTTGGCGATCTCAATTACCTCGGCCACACTTTCCACCATCTTATTGCCTTCCCCCCGGATATGAGCGGTAATCACTCTATGGTATCTGCCCACCGGCTCCAGAATATATGCAAACTCGTCGGCAGACGCGTAACATTCAGGCAGGTACATAATCCCCAGCGATACGCCTGGCGCCCCGGACTCCATTGCCTCCTCAATAAGCCTTCTGGCTCTGATCAGCTCCTCTCTTGAATAGGGCTTGTCAGAAAAACCCTTAACTGAGATCCTTACCGCTCCGGTTCCGATCATGGCGGCAATGTTCATGGGGAGTTTGGCCTGATCCAGGGCCTTTAAATACTCCTCATAGCTCTTTGGCATGGAACCGCCGTCCAGAGGCATCGGCCCTAAAACCGGCTCATAAAAACCGTACATTTCCCCGGCCTCAGTCTTTCCTTCCGGACAGGGAGTGGGACTCATGCCGCAGTTTCCAACCACAATGGTGGTGATTCCCTGAGCCAGTTCACAGCCGCCAAAGTCTTTGTCATAGAGCGGCTTTATATCACAGTGGCGGTGAATGTCCACAAAGCCGGGACACACCACCCGCCCCCCGGCGTCAATGATGCGGTCTGCACCGTGTATATCCATCTGCTGCCCTATGTTCTTTATCATTCCATTTTCCAGGAATATATCCCTGTGTACCCCTGGTGTTCCCAAGCCGTCATACACCAGGCCGTTTTTTATCAGGATTGTGTTCATATCCGTTTTTCACCCGTCCTCCCTGTCTGAAATCAGTATAAACTGTCTGTAGAGCAGCGCCATTTTGTGCAGCTCATATAGCTTTAGGCTCTCATTGGTTTTATGGGCTTCTCTGATATCCCCGGGGCCCCACAGAATCGTCTCCAGGCCCAGTCCGGTAAACTGGGGCATATCACTGCAAGCAGGAAAATCCTTTACCCTTGGGGCGGTTCCCATAATATTCTCATAAGCCTCCTCTGCCAGAGCAACCGTCCGGCACTTTTTGTCTGTCATTCCCGGCGGCATCTCAAGAATGGGAGAAAGCTGATAGGAGGCACCCTCCGGCAGCCTGATCCTGTCTAAAATCCTTTTAAGCTCTCCCATCAGTTTCTCCGGTGAATCTCCCGGAATAGTCCGGCAGTCAATGATACATTCCGCTGCGGCAGGAATCACGTTGTCCTTAATGCCGCCCCGGATCATCGTACAGCTGGCTGTGGGCGGAGGCAGCAGATCCACATGGATTTTTTGTCTCTGCCGATGGTACTCCTCCACACCGGCTATCAGGCGGCTAAGGGCACAGATGGCATTGGAGCCGTCCTTAGGAGCCGCCGAGTGAGCCTGTCTGCCTAAGGCCTCAAGTTTTAGCCGGATTACACCCCGATGGGCGATCTGGATTTCCATAGAAGTCGGCTCCCCTATAATGACCCTGGTATCCGGATCCGGCCTGTATGTTTCCAGAAATTTTCTCGTGCCTTTTCCATTGAGCTCTTCATCACAGGTAAAAGCCAGAATGAGGCACGTATTTTTTAAGGTATCCTGCTGCTTTACCTGAATAAAGGCGGACATCATTGCCGCCAGGCCGGACTTCATGTCGCTTACCCCCCGGCCATGGCAGACATCTTTCGCAAATGTCAGCTGCCATGGATCCGTGGCCCATCCTTCCCCCGGCGGCACCACATCCAGATGGCCGGTCAGAATCACTTTGCGGCCGTCTCTTTTTCCGGCAAATGCAACTACATTGGCCCGGTCTTTGTCCACCATCTGTATTTCTGACGGTATTGCGTACTTTTTCAGCCGGTCAGATACATACTCAGCCGCTCTTTTCTCATTTCCGGGCGGATTTTCCGTGCGAATGGCAATCAGATCTCTCAGATAACCGACTCGCTCTTCCTCTCCTGTTTGTGCCATTGTTCTCTCCTTTGTTTTCCATAAATCCTCAGCTCCGGCCGTCCGACGCCTGCCCCGGCACCCCCAGCTGATTAAAAATCTCTTCCGCTCTGCGGGTGTGGATCTTCCCCTCCGACAGATCGATCCCAAAATGGGAAGGCATAAGAGCGTCAAACTCCTGCTCATTCAGCCGGCGGGCAGTCCCGGCATACGCCTCCAAGCTGCAGTCCCAAAGATTCTGCAGAGATATTTTCCCTCCCAAAAAGACGGAATCTCCGGAAAACAGATATCGCTTTTTTGGCGTTGCAGCCAGATACGAATTGTGCCCGCTGCAATGCCCCGGCGTGTCGATCGCCGTAAAGGACACCTGTCCCACCTGTATCGTCTCCCCGTCTTTAAATGGCCGGGCCTCGCAGGGTTCCACCTTAAATCCCGGCGGATACAGCCCCCGCTCCACTGCTATATCAACCGACATTTTTTTCTGGTCTCCGCTCTTTAAATAGCCGGCGCTGTCCGGGTGGGCCAGAAGCTCTGCCCCTGTAAGGCTCTGAAGCTTTTTGGCCCCTCCCGCATGGTCTCCGTGGGTGTGGGTGAGAAGGATAAACTCAATATCTCTCATGGAAAACCCGTGAAAATGAATAAGTTTTTCCACCTGCTCTACGGCTATCCCTGCCCCTGCGTCGATCATTACCAGCTTTTCTCCGCAATCCACCAGATAGATATCACAGTCATAATGGTTGGTAAGATTGCAGCCGGCCCACCCGCTTCCTACTGCATAGATCCGCTCATCAATCTGCATGCTGTCTCCTTTCCTGCTGCCTGTTTATGACTCATATGCTTCCTTCATCCATTCAAGCATCTCCTCTGTGGCCATTCCGTAGTTATAGCTGAGAATCCCGCCGCATCCCATGGCCTTCCCTTCCCGGATACATCCGATAAAATCCTCTTTTCCCTGATATCTGGCACGCCCCAGATTCATGCCCATTCCCACCGGAGTGGCGCCGTTAAAAAGCCGGATATTGCTCAGCACCGTTTTGTAGCTGCTCCTTGTATTGTAAATCAGCGGCATAAACCCGTCCACCACCCCTTCCAGAGCCCTGAAGGAGCTTGCTTCATACCAGGTAGTATTAATGTCAAAGGGTGTGGAGCTTGGTATATACTCATAATTCTTTCCAAAGGAATGAACCTGCCCTGCCGTCTCCTTTACCAGACTTGTCACGCTTCTCATCCGGAATTGCTGGTACTCATAAAGCAGCGGATATTCCATCCATATGTGGCTTAGCTGAGTTTCCTCATTTGCCCCATAGGTGGTATCCTCCCTGAGAAGCTTTTTCAAAAGCATTTGCGTCTGGTGCTCCGCAGCTTCCCCATCGATGCCTTCCCTTTCTGCCTTCTCCTTACAGGTATTGCAAAAGCACAGGGAAAGCAGATACCGGACAGCAGGGGTCAGCCTTCCCAGCATAAACTCATGGTGGTGTCCGTGGAAGGAAGGCATCCACTGCATAGCCTCCATCACATAGGAATCCGGATTTACCACTTTTTCGATATTGCTGATCAGATTCCTCACATACTCCCGAAAAGCCTGGTTATTGATACAAAGACTGTTTTCATAGGAATCCCCCCAGGCATTGACCACAGCGGCAAAGGGGTATTGGTTTCCCAGTGTAGAATTGTGGGAGTTGACCGCCCACGCCTTTAAGGATATGTGATTTCGGCGGCAGCTCTCCCTCAGCCGGACGAACGTTTCCTCCAGACTTTCCTGTGCAGCCGGACAGATAACGCCGTAATCCAGCGGATCCACCGTAAAAGCCGTTCCCGCTCCCTTCCTGTAATGCATATGTCCCAGCCGCAGATCCGCCGCTCCTGCGTGGTGATAGCTGACATTGACTGCCATTGTATTGCAGTTCAGGTTAATAAAATGGTCTGCCAGCCGGTCTGTATCCCCGTCAATATCCCAGGAGTGAATAAACATTCCCTGTTCCATATCGTATCCCTCCTCAGCTCTCTTTCTCAGCCGGCTTTTCTCTCTCTTCCGTAAGTCAGAAGAAGCCCCAGCACCAAAAGCCCCTGGAAAATATTACGGTACGCCTCAGAAATGGACATTACATTCAAAATATCCCGGATCAGAACCGTCAGAATCGTACCTGCTATAACCCCTGAAAATTTTCCCCTTCCGCCAGTGATGGCGATTCCCCCTATTACCACCGAGGCAATGGAATACAGCTGATAGGGATCCCCGATGGTCAAATACGTGCTCCCGATATTGCCCAGCATCAATATCCCGGAAATGCCTGCACACAGGCCGGAAAGCATGTAGATCATATAGTGCATTTTGGTCACATGGACACCGGAATTTCTGGCTGTATTTACATTGGTTCCAATGGCATAGATATACCGCCCGAATTTGCTCCGGTTCATCAGCCACCATAAAAGCCCGTACATAGCCATCCAGATCCAGAAAGCATTGGTAACCACCAAAGGCTTTCCCTTTGACATCCAGGAAAGCACGGGCCCGCAGCCTGCAGGAGGCGTCCCGTTTGTAAGAACCAGCAGGGTGCCCTCTATGATACACCCGGCTGCTATGGTCTGGATTATGGGAGGAACCTTAAGAAATACGATCGATGTGGCATTAAACGCCCCCACTGTCATACAGGCAAAGAGCGCCAGAACAATCGCCGCCGGCAGCGGCAGCCCTGCCTTGATACATGCCGCACAGGTCACGGATCCTAAGGTTATGATCTCGCTGACAGACATATCGATTCCGCCGCTGATAACCACAATGGCCTGTCCCAGCACGGCAAAGCCCATCAGGGCAGCAGTCTGCAGGGTGGAGACATTATGTCCCAGACGGGCAAAGCCCTTGATAGTGACGCTGGTGATAAGCCAGACAAGCATCATTGTGAGATATGCCAGGTTTGTGGTGTCCTTTAACCATTCTCTGCATCTTCTCATGCACCTTCACCTCCGCCTCGATAATAGCTGATAACCTTCAGACCAATGGCCGCAATCAGTATGGCTCCCTGGATAATATACTGGTAAAATGAGGACAGACCGCTGAAAAACAGCACGTTCTCAATGGCAATATAGATAAAAGCCCCCAGCACCGCCCCTTTCATCTGCCCGATTCCTCCGGAAAAGCTGTAGCCTCCCAAAATGGCCGCGGCAATGGATTTTGTCCCGTAGGCATTGCCGATGGTGGGATCTCCGCACCCGGTCTGTCCCACTAAAACAAGGGCGGCTCCTGCCATAAAAAGTCCGGAAATCATGTACGCCAGAATCTTTGTCAGATGTACATTGATTCCGCTTTCAAAGGAAGCTCTGGCGTTTCCCCCGATTGCATAGACGTTGATCCCCAGCCGGGTGTTTTTGACAATTTTCCAGAGGACAAGCAGCAGGAGAATGATAATCCCCGCAAAGGGAACTGCTCCGCCGCTCTGCAGAAACCCGGAATAAGCACCTGGAATGTGGCCTCCCGGCTTACTTAAGACAAGGAGAGCCGTCCCGTTCCATATGTAGGAAAAGGCCAAAGTCACAATGATGTCCGGCAGTCTTCCAAAGGTAACTACAAGTCCCATTACAAGCCCAATGGCCATTCCTGCCCCTAAAGTGACCATAACCCCTCCTGCCGTGCCCGCCGCTCCCTCAAACATGGTAACCGCGGCAATGGTGGTGGCCAGTGACAGAGAAGCTCCCAGAGCCAGATTGATCCCTCCCACCAGCATGATACATCCCTGGCTCATGGCACAGAGCATCAGAGGCGCAAACTGGAGAGACAAGGGCCACATGCGGGAATAAGACTTCAGAATCAGGGGATCCATGATAAACTCTGCGGCCAGAAAAACGAAAAAGGTCATGTATACGGAAAGCAGCTTCTTATGCTGGCCAGGCAGCCGATCTTTTAAAGATACAATGGCTTTTGTACGTTCATTCATTTTATATCCCTCCTGAATACAGACGCCTTTACCAATGATTCTTCTGTCAGTTCATTGCCAAGGAGCTCGCAATTGATCTGATTCTCATAAACCGTGATAACCCGGTCACACATGCCAATTAACTCCATGGTATCGGATGAGATCATAACGATACTGACTCCTTTTTCGGCCAGTCCTGCCATCAGCTCATAGATCTCCTTTTTTGTGCCCACATCGATTCCACGGGTAGGCTCATTGAGAAGCAGAAGCTTGGGATTCCTGGCCAGCCATTTGGCCAGCACCACCTTTTGCTGATTGCCCCCTGACAGCTCGCTGATAATCTGGTTGGGGCCGTTAGCCTTAATGGAAAAGGATGTAAACGCCTGATGGATCTCTTCCTTTTCTTTTTTCTTTCTGATCGTACTCATGGCATTGCACAGCTCCCCAAGGCAGGCAAAGGTCAGATTAAATGCGATGGAGTGGGACACGAACAGCCCCTCCGTCTTTCGCTCTGCAGGAAGATAGGCGATCCCCCGGTTCATGGCATCAGAGGGTCCCTTAAGAGTCACCGGCTCTCCCTCCAAAAGCATTGTCCCCTTCTCTAATTTTCTCATTCCGAAAAGGCACTCTAGAAACGTCTGCTGCCCCTGTCCCTGGAGCCCGCCGATTCCCAGTATCTCCCCTTTTTTCACTGTGAAACTGATATTTTTACATTTTCCAAAGGCTCCGTTCTCTATCCTTGCAAGTTCCGGCCCGCGCCGAAGCTTTTCACCGTCCCTTTTGGCGGGAAACAGATCCTCAATAGCCCTTCCTGTCATCAGTGAGATCAGGCGGTCCTCATCCAGGCTCTGTATGGGCTCTGTCACAATCTGCTGTCCGTCCTTTAGCACTGTCATCATATTGCAAAGCTCATACAGCTCATGAAGGCGGTGTGAAATAAAAATCACCATCAGGCCCTTTTTCTGAAGCTCTCTCAGCTTGCCGAACAAAATCTCCACCTGATCGTCATCCAGAGCCGATGTGGCCTCATCCAGCACCAGGAGCCTGGGATTCTGGTAGACGGCCTTGCAGAATTCCAGCATCTGCTTCTCTGCCATAGTCAGCGTCCCCGCGTCCTGCTTCGGATCAATGTGGTTTAAGTGAACGGAATCCAAAAGCTCCCTGGTGATCCGCTCCATCTCTCTCTTATCTGCAAGCCCGTATTTTAAAATCTCATGGCCAAGAAATACATTCTGGGCCACAGTCAGAACCGGATTGATTGAAAGCTCCTGACGGACTGTATATATGCCAAGCCTCTGGGCTTCCGCCGGGGTGATCGTTTTACACAGCTTTCCGTCAATCCATATTTCCCCTTCATCATAGGAATAAATTCCTGTAATCAAATTGATCAGTGTGCTCTTTCCCGCACCGTTTTCCCCGATCAGCGCCAAAAACTCCCCAGGCTTCAGCTCTGCGCTGACGTTTGATAAAACCCTGTTTCCAAAAAATGACTTGCTGACATTTTTTACCTGTAAAAATACATCCTTCAAAAGCAATTCATCTCCTCCATGATGCAAAGATGCGCCTGCTTTGTAAGGTATAAGCAGGCGCATTATTTTCAGCTGCAAATCAGAGCGGGATAATCGTTACAGTCCAAATGCCTCCGCTGTAACGGGTAAGCCCTATGCCCCTGGTGTTAAATACTTTTTGATCTGGTCATCTGTAATGTCTGCTATGGGATACCAGTCATCAGAGTAATCATTGAGAACGAACTCCGACAAGTTATTGTTATCAATGGACGGAATCGGAACTACCACATCCTGATCGTACGCTTCCCCATTCAGGATGCGGATGCTCTGCTCAACAGCCAGCACGCCCAGCCAGTTAGGCTGACACACTGCAAAGGACTCAAATCCATCATCCACCAGATCCGACCACTGACGCAGAAATCCGTTGTAGTTCTCCCCGCAGATAGGAATCATATCCAGCCCCTTGTCCAGAACCGCCGTTAAGGACGCAGACGCCAGAGAGCCTCCCAATGCACAGATTCCGTCAACCTCATTGGCATCCAGCACCGGATTTAAGACTTCCATGGCAGGTGCAGAATTATACTCGCTGTGAAGGGTTGTTATAATGTTGATATCCGGATTCTGCTCCAGAACCTCCATAGCGCCCTTCTCCCGTCCGTCAGAAACCGCAACTCCCGCCGGTCCGCTGAACACAATAATATTTCCCTTGCCTCCCAGGGTATCTATAAGCCACTGGGCGCACAGCTTTCCATATTCTACATCGGAAGTTCCGATCCGGCAGGTAACTTTATCGGTCGTTACCAGTGAGTCGAAATTGACTACAATCACACCCTGGCTGACAGCCTTCTCCACTACCTGGTTCAGGGCATCCGAGGAACCCGCATCCAGAATGATGGCATCATAGCCTTCTGCGATCATATTCTCGATCTGGGAAATCTGAACAGAGGTATCGCCGTCTGCATTGGCAATGCTGTAGCTCCCGATGACTCCATCCGCTTTGTACTTCTCAATGCAGGCATCCATCAGCCCGCTGGTCTCCTGCATCCAGGATGGAGTCAGATAGATGGTAGACCATCCAATCTTGTATCCCCCTTCCTTTCCGGAGGATGCTTCTTTCTCTTCGGCGTCTGCCCCGGCTGCCGTGGTCTCCAGAGCTTCTGTGGCTGCATTGGTCTGAGCCGGCGCTGCGGCGGTGCCGGTATCGGATGAACCGCCGCACCCTGCAAGCGAACCTGCGGCCAGGCACAAAGCCGCCATACTTCCCAGCCATTTTCTTGTGATTTTCTTCATTACGTTTGCCTCCTTTGTTTTTTATAAAAATCTGTGCGCTTATATGGCAACGGCCAAGGCCATGCACTGTTTCTTTTCTGCGCTTTGCTGCCAATTAAAATCTTCTGTTTTACGAGATTTGCAAAATAAAAGTCAACGTATTTTCTCTTATGTATATAAAAATTTTTATTTTGTTTTTATGTGTTTTTATTACTTTTTGTAATAATCTATTTATATCAAATATTTTCATGCTTGTCAACCACTTCTTTAAATTTACCGTGATTTTCTACATAAATTTGTGTGCATTGTTAATTTAAGTCAATCAAATTACACAATTTCCAACATATCCCAGTTTGTTTTCTAATACTGTCAAAGCCGATCTGTTGGAAAATTGATGAAAATAATCTTAAAATTATTCAAAAAATTATTTGTTTTAATTTTTCTATATACATACAGTTTTTTGTTGTTCTGGAACGTATTCTTACATGCCCTCAGTGAATAAGGGATGGCGGCAAAATATACAAGCAAAAATCTCCGGCCCGCTTATGGGGCCGGAGATTTTCTCTTACCTGTTTTTTATTCCCTATTTTGCATTCTCGCTTACACCGATTCCTGTGTTGCCCATTCTTTTAATGAATATTCAACGAGGGCTGTCTGTTTCCATTTCCCAGGCCTTCTTTTCTGCAGTCTCTCTCAGTTCCTCCTCTGTTTTCCCTTCTGCATCAAACAGTACAAACCGAAAAGAAAAATCACCTTCTATCCACTGTGGAAAATTGGTTCCCCACATATTATTAAACAAGTTAAAATAGAGGGCCGGTGATGTTTTTTTATACCGCTTCCGGAACTTATAGATTCCTGTTTCTCCGATACCGACAAGAGGAGTATCCAGCGCAGTAACACAAAGCTTTTTTCCCTGTTCCTGCGCCGTCACAAAGTTCTCAAGGCAGTACAGGGCATGGTTGCCCCGCTCAATAATGTCTGTCTCCGGGTTCAGCACATATCCGTTTTTATTTACTCCATACTCCGGATGTTCCATAGGCAGCTGCAGAACCAGAGAGCCGCTTTCTGTGTATGGAAAGGCCTTTTTCCCTTTTAAATCAACAGTAATCTCCAACTGCTCTTTGGCCAATCGCAAACTTATGATAACCGTATCTGCGTTTCCATAAGTTTCTCCATCCGTTTTATTATGGAAATACAGTCTCAGCCTTTCACCTTCTAACTCATAATACTGAAATTCAGGAACCGCTACGATATGGGCACATTCAGGATAGGACTCCTTTCCGTTGTCCAAAATCCCCCAATCAGAGTAACGGCGGGCAGCCTTTCTTAAATATTTTGTTAAATCTTTTATCCCATACCGGTCATATTGATAATAGACGGCGGAATGCCCCTGGCTTCTCCCCAGAACTATATGATCGTTTGTCTTGTTGCAGATCTCCCAAATCTGTCCGGTTTTCTCATTCAGTAATATCCGGTAATAGGCATTTTCTATTACCCCATTCCCCTGTTGCTTTAGCCGCTCTTCCTCTCCGGACGTTTTCTCCTGTCCTGCCCTCCAGCTTTTCAAAGGCAGCATCTCCTCCAGTCTCCGGCAGGCCTCCCAGGCCTTTCCGGCACGGTCAGACTGCTCTCTCCAAGACTCTTCCAGTTTCTTATAGTCCGGTCTCTTTCTGTCAGCAATAAAGAGTTCTTCCTGATACACACGGGGTGCTTTCATCCATGTCTTCACATCAATGCCCCATGTGTGCTCCCCAAAAAGCATCATCTGGTCTGCGCAGCTGTCCATCAGGGCTTTTGCCTTTTCCCTCTCCTCCGGACTCAACCGCAGTTCTTCTTGTTCATACCTTTTTTTCAGCTTCTTAAGCGTCCTTCTGGCCGTTCTTATGGTTCTAACCTCCTGAGGATATGTTCCCACTCCATGAATCCAGGTATCTGCCAGATCCTGTCTGATGACCGGAACGGAAGAAAGATTTTCTTTTTCCATTTCATAATAAAAATCATCCATGGTTCCGCACACCACCTCTGCCTGCGGATAACGCTTCTGGATCCGCGCTGCCATCTCCCGTATGGTGTTGACAGATTGAGGGCCGCAGTTGTCATGGGTATGCATCAGTGCCATCCAGACAGAATAAGGCCAATCTTCAGGAGCCGTTTCCTGTGAACCGTACCCCTTATTATACATGGTCAGCACCTGGCTTTTATCCGGTCCCTCCCAAAAGAACAACTTCGGTACCTTAGGAGGACGGATAAACTCATTGCAGCCCAGATGGAGAAACTTTACTCCCTGCTCTGCCAACAGCGAAACCAGCCCTTTTCCATGTCCCGGCACGTCTGTCATTTTGGCGCTGACAGGAAAAGGTTTTCCATATGTATCTGACAATTCTCTGGCGCAGGTGAATCCATACCTGTATTCCTCCTGACCGCAAAAATCAAAGTGTGAGGTATACGGAAGGGCATGCCAGGCAATCTGGCCGCTTTCAATCAACCGCTCCAACCGCTCTTTTTGCTGCGGGCTGCAGCGTTTCAGCATCACTTTAAGGGGCCAGGAGGGCATGGTCCATATATACCTGCAGGCCCCCATGTCCTTTGTAGCCTCGCACGTCTCCAGCACCTGATCCAGCATACTGGCGGAATAGTCATCGATTACGTTTCTGGAAAGGTCAGTAAATCCAATGTCAAAGTGGGTTTTAAAAACCAGAATAACCTTTTTTATCATGCCTCTTCCCCCTTGATATAAAATGGATTTGTCAAAAGGGCAGGCATTTCTCCCGCAGGAATTCCCCGCCTTTTTATCTCTGCACGCAGATACTTAAGTCCCTGCATCTTGTGGCTGCACCGAAATTCCGTCACACATGAGCCCACTTCAAAAACCTCTTCCCCTTTATCCGAAATCAGACGAATCTCATCTCCTGTTCTTAATTTCCAAAAATGAAAATGCACCTCTTCCTCCGGTGAAATCACATCTCCAAATATTTTACCCCCTGCATGCCCCGATGCCATGGGACCCTCCGGTCCATACACCACAAACCCATGTCCCGCTGCCATGGCCTCCATCAAATCCTTCTCTGTCCGGGACCAGGAATACAGGCAGGTACAGGGAGAAGCCGGCATCCTGCCGTACTCCAGTCTGTGGAAGTCACTTCCGCCGATAACAGGAATCCGCATTCCTTCTTTCAGCTTTCCGTCCCACCAATCCAAACATTTCCGATTAACCGCAGCCGGAGTGGCTCCGTTCCAAACCTCAACCAGGTTATACTCCGTTTCTTCCATTCCCCATCTCCATCCGCAACTTGGACAGAAAGGATGGTTAAGAACCACTATCGCCCCCTGTTCTCTGGCTTCTGCAAATTTTCTTTCCATTTCCTGGCGGCTGTTTACGCAAAAAGGATTATCAAAGGGGCGCTTTGCACCTAATATCCCTGCATGGCCCATATAATGAGTCCATTCGCATCCCGGAATCATAGTCAGTCCCTCCATATGCGGAAGCTGATGATTTTGAGCGTAGTTATTGTGATCGGTGATTACTACATAATCCAGTTCTTCTTTCCTGGCTGTCAGCGCCAGCTCCTCAAGGCTTAAATTCCCGTCAGAGCCAATGGTATGAATATGGGTATCTCCTCTATAAAGCTTTCTCTGCTTCAGATGAAAAACCACCCTGTATTCGACCCTGCAGCCTCCCTCCTTAATCTTGTAAGCTCCTGCAATCACACTCCATGTCCCCGGTTCAATCTCTGATGGAGCAAACCCCTGGGAGCTTCCATAGGGGCTGATAACTATATGGGTTCTGTCTGAACCGGAAGAACCGATATAGCGGTTGCCGGCGGCACAGACCCCCAAATCCACAATGTTGACCTCTGTCTTTACCGTCTCGCCGTTGTCATATTCTCTCTGTTCAAACCTGGTATATGCATAGGAAAGTTCCAGTTCTTCCACATGCTCCGGAACCTGAAACTCTACCGGAAAATAAGTTCCTTCCTCTTCTTTTTTTATAACTCGTTCAAATATAAGTTCTTTTGTGCCCATCTGCTTTATCCTTTCTCAGCGCCAAGGTTCATTCCCTCTAATAAATATTGCTGCGCAAATATATAGATCAGCAGCAAAGGCGTCGTGGAAATAATGATCGCTGCCATAACGGCATTATCCGGCGCAAAGGATGTTCCCGAGGTAGACGCATCAGTTAAAATCATGGCCTTTAACATCAAAGGCAGCGTATATAAATTCTGCTCTGTCACCAAAGCAGCAGGAAGCATAATAGAATTCCATTTTGACACATATTCCATAAAGAACACCGTCGCCAGTCCCGGAAGGGAGACAGGCAGGTAAATGGTACGGAAAATATGAACTTCTCCCGCTCCATCAATCCTTGCTGCCTCTGCCAGAGAATAAGGTACCGTCTCAAAAAAATTTCTCATAAGAAGAATACTGAAACCGGAAATCAATCCGTTCATAATCAGCCCTGTATAGCTGTTTAACAAACTCAGCTGCTTATTCAGCTGGTAAACAGAAATCAGCGTCAAATCGCCTGGTATCATCATCGTCAGCATGATAAAGGATGTTATGGCCCCTTTAAAAGGTAAATCCTTCTGAATCAAAACGTATCCTGCAAAAGAGGATAATACTACCTGTATAACAGTCGCCACAGTCGTCACAAAAAAAGAATTCAAAAACGGACGCAGCAGCTTGGTTACGGTAAATACATATTGAAATCCTTCCAGACTGAAAGAATCCCACCAAAGTTTGATTCCGCTCCGGCTTGCTGACAGTCTGGAGGAAGTAGCCACTACCAGAACATTCCACATGGGAACTGCCATAATCAGGACAATAAACACTAAAAGCAGGTACATAACCATCTTTTGAGGAACATTTAATTCGTTAGCCAAATGTTTTTTCTTTTTCATCCCTGCACCTCTTAATCCCTGTCGTAAGCTTCATCATATCTAAGCAACTTGCGTACTACAAAGGAAATTAACATGGTAACCACTAAAACCAGGGTGGCTGCCGCTGTTGCCGTTCCCACATTAAACTTTAAGATACCGTCATTATAGATCAGTACCAGCAGATTCTGAATCTTATCATTGACAGACGGATTTCCCATAACAAAAATCTGGTCGAAATTTCTTAAAACCCCCATTGCACTTAGCACTATAACAATTTTCATGATGTTGGGGTCAAAAGGTGTCTATACAGAAAATTGTCTTAATTGTTTTTGAGCTGTGCATTTAATACATCCATTTTGTATCGTTTTTCTGTTATAGTATGGGAATGATTTTGCACACAATTCTAAATCAATTAACATAATTTTATATCTCATGACCTTTTGACCCCAGCATCAT
>JAAWLV010000038.1 GCA_022798105.1 Hungatella sp. | reverse complement strand
CTCCCCATATCTAAAATGCCGGGAA
Organism: Hungatella sp.; assembly: GCA_022798105.1. Taxonomy (GTDB): domain Bacteria; phylum Bacillota; class Clostridia; order Lachnospirales; family Lachnospiraceae; genus UBA3402. The sequence goes on along the minus strand of JAAWLV010000038.1, from coordinate 19,350 downwards.
AGCCCGAAAATACGGGCTATACCGACATATAAGAACTTCTAAAGAGATAATCTAAATTCACCAATAATTTTATAGGAAAAGTTTATGCCCCTGCCTTTGGACTGTGGCAGGCGGGGGATCTCAAGAGCAAGGAGGAGGTAATGTAAATGGTAAATTTTAGTTTGGAGGGAAAAGTTGCCCTGGTTACAGGGGCATCCTATGGCATCGGTTTTTCTATCGCCAGCGCCATGGGCGAGGCAGGAGCAAAGATCGTGTTTAACGACCGCAACCCGGAACTCATTGAAAAGGGCGTGGCGGCCTACAGGGAGCTGGGCATTGAAGCGTACGGATACATTTGCGATGTGACAGACGAGCCTGCTGTCCAGGCCATGGTGGCCCGGATTGAAAAAGAGGTGGGCGTCATTGACATTCTGGTGAATAATGCGGGCATAATTAAACGAATTTCTATGGTGGAGATGTCTGCCGAGGATTTCAGGCAGGTGGCAGAGCCTATGGGCCATAGGGTGGATAATTACGGAATGTACGCTGCAGATGATGAGGCTCAGCTTACCTATGTCCAGTGCGGCATCCTGGGAGGCATTTTGCTTAACAGCGGGGCAGCGGATTTTGTGGTCACCGGATGCGGTACCGGAGAGGGAGCCATGCTGGCCATGAACAGCTTTCCCGGCGTGATCTGCGGCCATGTGGAGGATCCGGTGGATGCTTATACCTTTGCCCATGTAAATGACGGCAATGCCGTGGCCATGCCTTTTGCCAAGGGCTTTGGCTGGGGCGGCGAACTGAATCTGGAATATGTTTTTGAAAAGCTGCTGGGATTCGGCCACGGCCAGGGTTATCCCCCGGAGCGGGTAGAGCCGGAGATGCGAAACAAGCGGATTTTGGATCAGGTGCGTTCAAAAACCCTGCGTCCTCTGCTGGACGGCCTGAAGGATTTGGATCAGGAGCTGGTGAAGGGCGCAGTGGCGGGCCGGCATTTCAGGAAGCGTCCCCGGTATCAGGCAGTATCGGGGATTTTAAATATCATATGAAGGAGTCTGAGAGATGGCTAAAGTAAGTATCGCCGTACATGGATCCCTGGACGGGGAAAAGGACCGGATATGGGGCGAAGATGAGGTACAGTTAGTTTACCGGCAAAAATATCAGAAAGGTGACAAGCTGATCTTTACGGCAGATCAGGTTCCTGATTTCTATATTATCCGGGCAGACGGAGCCATGGATGAGGCATATGTGTATCTGACACAAGAACGGCTGGAATATCCGATCCCTTTTGAGGAGGGAAACCCCTTTAACATGGACAGGATTTCCTATCACCCCGGCTGCTTTATGGGAGAACTGCACTATATTACAATGCGGAGGGCAAGAGCAGAGGAAAATCGGAATTACCGAAACCTGACTAAAAATGTGATGGACTGGAAAGGCGCCAAGGGGTGTTATCCCCATGTATATGCGAATGCAGAGACAGCGGGTCCGGTGGCGTCGCTGTTTGCGGCGCGCAATGTTATTGACGGCGTGCTGGCCAATGGGGGACATTATCCGTGGCCTTATCAGTCATGGGGCATTGACCGGCGGGAGGACGCGGAGCTTACTGTGGAATTCGGCCGTTCGGTGGACATGGACGAACTAAGGCTTACCACCCGGGCGGACTTTCCTCACGACAGCTGGTGGGTACAGGCAGCGGTGTCTTTTTCGGACGGGACGCAAAAGGTGCTGAGTATGGATAAAAGCATAAAGCCTCATAGATTCCGCCTGGAGCGCAAAGGTATTACATGGCTGAAACTGGGGGAGCTTAAGAAGGCGGAGGATCCCTCCCCCTTCCCGGCGCTGACCCAAATTGAGGTGTTTGGAAGAAATTCAGAATAAAAGAAGGAGGCAGTCAAAACAGCATGCGAGAGATTATAAATTTAAATCAAGGCTGGAAATTTATACGGGAGGATGCAGGTCTGCCCACAACCATCCTTCTATCTGCTTCTGGGGCATTTCCAATGAAATCTTAATTGGGGGAATCTCCGATAAGCTGGTGGAGAGGCACATGGAACTGAACCGGCTTGCCCATGAACTGGATCCTGTCAGGCTTACCACTATTGCCCATGTGTCCATGACACCAACCGACGGTCCTATGCATCATATTACTGACGTGGAAAGCTATAACCATTATTTTGGCTGGTACGGCGGCAAAATGACAGATAACGGCCCCTGGCTGGACAAGTTTCATGCCGAGCACCCGGATATCTGTCTGGGACTGTCTGAATATGGCTGCGAGGGCATCGTCACTTATCACGGCCCGGCTCCTGCCTGCAAGGATTACAGCGAGGAGTATCAGGCATTATACCATGAGCATATGGCCAAGGTGCTGGATGCCCGTCCATGGATCTGGTCCAGCCATGTGTGGAATATGTTTGATTTCGGCTGCGCGGCCCGGAACGAAGGAGGCGTGGCAGGCCGGAACAATAAGGGACTGGTAACCATTGACCGCAAGACGAAAAAGGACAGCTATTATATTTACAAGGCTTACTGGAGCAGAGAACCCATGGTTCACATCTGCGGGCGGCGGTATGGCCAGAGGGCCGGCGGAACCACGGAGATCCGGGTGTACTCCAACCAGCCGCAGGTGGAGCTGCTTGTAAACGGAAAGAGCGCCAAGAAGCAGACAGGCGACAAGGTGTTTGTATTTGATGCGGCTTTGGAGCCGGGGTTCAATACAATAATAGCCAGGGCCGGAGATGTGACGGATTCCATTACGCTGGAAAGGGTGGAGCAGGAACCGGCCGTTTATGTTCTTCCCGAGGTAAAAGACCGGGCCGAAGGAGTGGCCAACTGGTTTAAACTGGCCGGCGGCCTGGATCTGGAAGCGACCATGAAGTTTCCTGAGGGGAAATACAGCGTCAGGGATAAGCTGGAGGAATTGGCTAAGAACCCGGAAACGCTGGAGATTGTCTCAAAAGCGATTAAGCTGGCTGCCAATTTTGACCTGGCTCCCGGAGCGGGGATGTGGAACATGATGAAGTCCATGACTCCGGAGGGCATGATGGCCATGGCAGGGGATACGCTGCCAAAAGGATTTTTAGAAAGCCTTAACGCTAAACTGATTAAGATTGACAAGCCGTGATTATGTATATGGTTGTTTCATGCTGCATAAGGAACGGAATATTCTGCTAAGCAGGAGCAGGATGCTGACCGTACGTACTGTTTTCATCTCGTTCAGCACCTCCTGCAAGTCGTAATCCTTGAACCAGCCAGCGTCATTCATTACCTGCTTTAATCTGGTCGTGATGAGCAACGATATAAACTGAATGAAAATCCGGCAACCATACAGTGATCCGCCGCCGCACCAGATGAAGTTTTCATCTGCTTATCGCCTTTCCTGTAATTAGGAACGATCTCCCCGGCGGATTGATTTTATCCACTGTCTATTCAGTTACTGCTTTTTATCCTCTCTTTGGTCAGTTCAATCGCCTCTTTTCCGGTTATATGCTCAATGCTCATTTTCAGCATGCAAAGCGGCGTCCATTCCCGGTCGATAGCATTTTTCCGTCCGATGGCCGTATCTTTTGGCGCATACTTGATTGCCAGCTTTTCAATCGCTGTGCGCTTTTCCTTCTCGTCTTCTATCACCTCTACGCGTCCAAAGGCAATTACACTTCTGAAGTAGCTGGTGTATTCATCGGGAACAATTTTATCCTGGTCGATAACACAGAAAGAAACTTTTTCGTTTTCTTGTATCACATCCAATTTGTGGCCGCTTTTGGCACAGTGAAAATAGATTTTCTCCCCATCATATACATAACTGATGGGAACGGCATAGGGATAATTGTCATCGCCCGACAATGCCAAAACCCCGGACGTTCCTCTATAAAGAACGGAGGAAATTTCTTCCATGGACAATGCCTGCCGTTTTCTTCGCATTTCTCGAAACATATCAGCACCTCTCTCAAAAAATAAAACGCCTATCCCATCCCTTCAATGGCCTACTGGAATGGTTATAAGCGTTTACCCGGCGGTAATGTAGAAAGTATAGCAAACACCAAGCAGAAAGTCAACCTTTTTTCGCACCATGTCTGGGGAAGGTGCCCTGTAGTTACTGTTCACTGGTGCCCAGTAAACGGTAACGCCCTGTAAACGCAACCGCATACGCCCACTTAAAACGGCCCGGGGCGATGTAAACCAAGGTATGGCTGATTTTCGCAAATTCCGGTTGTTATTTCAGATATTTGCAAGTATAATGTATCCATAAAATTGCCCTTATATGGGGGTACAGAGGAGAGGAATCAACGTGAGTAGTTCAAAAGCTGCCCCATTCGTCAAGTGGGCCGGCGGAAAACGCCAGCTGCTTTCGCAAATAAAGATGAGGATGCCTGAAACATACAACCATTATTATGAGCCGTTTGTGGGCGGCGGTGCAGTAACATTTGAACTGCTTCCGGCAAATGCTCTGATAAATGATATTAACAAGGCCTTAATTAATACATACATACAGATACGCGATGCACCGGTACAATTTTTAAATGCGGTAAATAAGCTGGATGAGGAAATGTGGGAAGACGGAAAGCAATATTATTATTCTCTTCGGGATCAGTACAATGATAAGCTGATGAGGGCAGAGTATGATGTGGAATTGGCGGCGCTTCTTGTGTTTCTCAATAAACACTGCTTTAACGGTTTGTACCGGGTAAATGGGAAAGGGCTTTTTAATGTCCCGTACAACAACAGCCGCAGGGTATCGGCGGATGAAGAAACCATTATGGATGTTTCAAAGTATCTGCAGGGCGTAACCATTATGGACGGAGATTTTGAAATTGCCTGCGGAAAGGCTCAAAAAGGGGATTTTGTGTTTTTTGACAGCCCTTATGCCCCGCTGAATCCGGCCTCTTTTGAATCCTATACAAAGGACGGATTTGACGCAGACTGCCATAAGCGTCTGTCAAAGCTTTTTGATGAATTGACTGCCAGAGGCTGTTTTTGCATGCTTACCAACCATAATACGGAATTGATAAACCAGCTGTACGGCAACAAGGGATACAGGCTGGAGGTTGTAACTGTAAAGCGTATGATTAATTCAGATGCAACCAACCGAGTCGGCGAAGAAGTGATTATATGTAACTACTGAGGGCAATACAGCGTGATTTATGGGGCATCTGCCGTCGGCAGGTGCCCCATAAACGGATCCTTTTTGCCGTTTTCCAGGGGGATTTCTGCGGTTATTCCAGTCCGCCCATCTGCTTAACAGCCTTGATGGCAAAGGTCAGAGTGCGCCCGCAGGCGATACCCGGCATCAGGCAGGGGTAGTTGTTGGCAAAGAAGCTGCCGGACATATCGCCGGTGACATACAGCCCTTCAATGGGGTTGCGCTCCTCGTCCAGGGCCTGGGTGTTTTCGTTGATGGCAATGCCCTGCTCCGTGGTAAGGAGGGAAGCGCCCAGCCAGCAGCCGTAGAAAGGAGCCTGGCGGACGGCGCTTAAGCGGGGAGCCATTTTTCCGAAATCGTCGTCGCTCTGGCTGTCGTACAGTTGATTGTAGCGCTCCACGGTTGCCAGGAAGTTGGCTTTAGATTCTGCGTCAAAGCCCAGCTTGTCAGCCAGCTCCTCCAAAGTGTCGGCCTGGAAAATAAGTCCTTCCTCCACATACTGGGCAATCTGCCCTTCCATCATGCCGGGGACATTGCGGGCCATGGCAGAACAGCCGATGGTGTGGAACCGCTTAATGTCTTCCATATAATTGGAGTCGTGGATCTGGGCATACACCCGTCCCGGCTGGTTGCCGGCAGCGTAGGAGGTGTCGTTGTAGGGGCTGGATTCGTTGGTGAAGCGCATGCCCTTTCGGTTTACCTTCAGAAAAGGCTGGGTGCCCGGGTTGTACTGTTTTACTGTGCCCGGAAATGCCTTGCCGCCGAAAGAGGAGGGGCTTTCCACGTACCCGCCGTCGACGCCGGGAGCTACCAGGCCCCGGTCAAACAGCATGGGGGCTGCCTCCTTGTCCAGGGAAGCGCCTGCCCACATGGCGGCGCGGATTCCCATGCCCTGGTCGCTGGGGCTGAAACTGCAGGCTGTGGTGACGCTGGTTCCCAGAGGGTCTAAGGCCTCCATCATATAGGGGTTGCCCGGGTACCCGCCGCAGGCTAAGAGAACGCCTTTGGCCGCATTGATGCGGACAAATTCTCCGGAGCTCTTCTGGGCGATGATGCCGGTGACCCGGCCGCCTGCGTCTTTCTCCAGCTTTACGAGGCTGGTGTTAAAGTCAACGCTGTATCCAAGCCCTTCAATGTACTGCTGAAACACTTCGTTGCGGGGAATCTCGGAGCCGTGGTAGGTGTGCTCCTGTTCCGGGAACATGTAGTCTGTGCTGTCGTCGCTTTCTGGCCAGCGGGCCTCCTCGCCGGCGGTAAAGACGCAGGTATAGTTGTACGGATCACTTTCCAGGATGCCTGCCACAAAGTCGTGCATGGCAGCGGATTCGTTGATCCAGGTGGAAACCACCCGCTGGTCGCACTTGCCGGAGGCATATCGGCTGATCTCGGAAAGCAGTTTTTTGCGGTTGATGGTAACGCCGGCCTTCTTTGCCTCGGAGCTGTCCACGGCGCCGTACCAGTGGCGGGTGTCCTGAACCACAGGGTTCTGCTCGATGACGCGGAATTTCAGGCCGTTTTTGGCGGCGTAGGCGGCTGCGCACATGCCGCCGTTTCCGGCGCCTACGATGAGGATGTCCGTATCCCAGGTTTCGGCTATGGAAGCGTCGTCAATATTGGGTTCGGTTCCCAGCCAGTCGTCTTCGCTGCCTTTGTCAACGGTGATGACGTCCACAACCGCTTCCCCCTTTGCCTGGGCAAAGCATTTGCCGGCAGCGACAATGACGGCCTGGGATGTAATGGTGGATCCGCTTACGCCGTCAATCTCCGTGCTCTGGGCGGTTAAAAGGGCTTCTCTCAGGGCGTCCCCGGCATCCTGGCCGTAACCGGGGGTCTCGCCTGACACGTCAAGAACCACATCGGTAACTTTTTCCTCGTCAAAGGTCATGGTGACGGTGATAGTGCTGTGGATGCCGTCGGCAGTGCCGGTATAGGTGCCTGGAATGTAGGTTCCTGAGGATCCGGCAGCAGCGGCAGTGGTAGTCTCGGCGGCAGCCGTGGTGGTTTCGGCTGCTGTGCTGGCGGCCGGGGGTTCTTTTGACGCACAGCCTGCTATGGAGCTGACGGCGGCGACGCCTACTGCGCCGGCAACACCTTTGAGAAAGCTGCGGCGGGTTAATTGATCTGACATTTTTTATCCTCCTCAATGTAATTTAGCTGAAGTTATTATAGTACCCGAACCAGGACGCAAGTCAAGAAAGAGGGAGGAAAACGGCGATATATTTGGCGGGCAAGAGAAGAAACAGGGCTCATCCGTCTTTTAAGAAAATGGAAACATGGCAAAATCAACGGCAGAATGGAATTATGGAAAGAATCAGGCGGCAAAGCCGGGGACAGGTTAGCAGCCGGCAGGGCTGCCGGTAAAATTTGCAGCCCGGAAAGGATGAAAGAGGGAGGAGATAGAGATGAACAGACATTATAAAATCGGAGAATTTGCCAAAAACCTGGGAGTAAGTGCCGGGTTTTTGAAGCACCATGAAAAGTATGGGCTGCTGAAACCTCAGGTGGCAGAATCAGGGTACCGGTATTATGAGTTTCATCAGGCTATGCTGGTGGTACAGTGTATCCGGCTGCAGAATATGGGGTTTACCAGCAAGGAGATTGCGGATATTCTGAATCACACGTCTTCGGTGGACGTGGCTGCGCTGTTTGAGGAGAAGAGGGAGGCGATTGCAGAGAAGTACCGTCTGTACAGGGAGATATTCAGGTATATGGACGGGCTGTCGGGCAGGAGGCAGGAGACGGCCGGGGAGATGGAGGAAGCGGAGTGGAGCATATTGCGTCCGGAGCCGTTTTACTATGTGGAAAATGCCTGTGAGGGGCAGTTTACAGGAAATGAGTGGCTGTATGAGGCGGCTCTTAAGTGGAATGAGTACATGCCTGTGGTGGAGACCTGCGCCCGGTTTGAAAGGCTGGACTCCAGGCCCGATACAGAGTCTGTGGGAACGTGGCATATGGGACTGCGGATTGTGAAGTCCGCAGCCCTCCGTCTGGGGATATTCCGGAATGAGGCGGTCAGGGTGGAGGAACCGAAAAAGTGCCTGGTTTACCATGTGAGGGAGAGACGGAAACGGAATCTGGGCAACCCTAAGAATGCGGTGGAAGCCATACTTGAGAAGCCTTTGGGGATCTGTGCCAGGCATGGGTTTACGGTGGAAGGGGATATTTTTTCGGTTCAGAGGTTCTGCTCCACGGCACAGGATGAGAACTATATGGAGGAGATGGTGATGGTTCCCGTGGAGAGATAGGGGTAAGTGCGGATTCTATTTTGAGATGTCACGGCATATCCTTTTCCTATAAGGTTCTTGTCTTAAAGACGCCTGATTGGGGAAGAATAATAAAAGGGGAAAATGTATGAGTGATAATCGTCCGCCGAAATTTGTCAATCTGGTTATATCTTTGGAATGCGTCCTTTTGGCCGCATTTCTTATATTATTGTCCCCTGTGGGAACGGTGATTTCGGACAGCAGGGCCGTAAGCGGCCAGGCATCAGGGGGCGGGGATGGGGAGAACAGCCAAAATCCCGGTGAAAACACAGAGACCGAGGAGAAGAAGGAGTTCATTAAATGGGTGGATTTTAAGGTGACAAAGGAGGCGATGCAGCAGGCCTTCAGGTATGATGTGGATACATGCCAGTCAGAGATCCACCTTAACTGGATAGAACTGCTGGCCTGTCTGGGAGCCAGGTACGGAGGGGATTTTTCCGGATATAAGGCAGATGATATGAAGAAGATTGCGGACCGGATTCTGGGCGGTGAGAGGATGGAGGATATCACAAAGGATATGAAGTATTATTCCTACTATCTGGAGGCCTATGGGGCGGTTCTGGGCGGTATGGTCGGAGAGTATCAGGTGGAGATTCCGGCTTCGGAGGCTCCTGACTTTGCCCTTGAGGGAAGGGAGGAGGGAAAGCAGGATGCAGAGGGGCAGACACAGAAGAACCACAGGGAGAATGAAACCGTGTGGGTAACGAAGTACGGCCTGAAAGCTTTCTCGCCTATTGCCAAAAATTATCCCTACAATGACTATGACGATTTTGGGGCTGCCAGGAGCTACGGATTTAAACGGCAGCATCTGGGCCATGATATGATGGGACAGGTAGGCACCCCTGTCATAGCGGTGGAGTCCGGGTATGTGGAAGCTATTGGCTGGAACCAGTACGGCGGGTGGAGACTGGGAATCCGCAGCTTTGACGGGAGACGGTACTATTACTATGCCCATCTGCGGAAGAATTTTCCGTATCACAAATCCCTTCAGGAGGGAAGCGTGGTTCAGGCTGGAGACGTTATCGGATATCTTGGAAGGACGGGATACAGCAGGACGGAGAATACCAACAATATTGATGAACCCCATCTTCATTTCGGAATTCAGCTGATTTTTGACGAGTCACAGAAGGACGGGAATGATGAGATATGGATTGACTGTTATGAGATTGTCAGGTTTTTGGCTGTAAACCGATCCGAGACGGTGAAGAAACAGGAGACAAAGGAGTATTACCGGGTGTATCAGATGATTGATCCGGCAATACCGGGCGGGCCGGCAGAGCAGAGGATACCGGAAGCCGAAGGAGGTCAGGAGACGGAGGAAGCCGAAACCGGCCGGGACGGGGATCTGCAGTGACAGGCAGTAATATGTACTTATTTATGTACTGGTGAATCTTCCAAGCTTATGATACTATAGCAGTAAGAAAAATGTACGAAGCAGGAGGAAATTACATTGAGGGATTTAGCGTATCTGAAGCTTTTGGCCAAAGAGTATCCGACCATCAAGGCAGCTTCCAGTGAGATCATCAATCTGACTGCCATCCGGGGGCTGCCTAAAGGCACGGAATACTTTTTCAGCGATCTCCACGGGGAGCATGAGGCATTCATCCATCTCCTTAGAAGCTCCTCAGGAATTATCCGGGAAAAGATAAAAGAGACCTTCGGTTATGTGATTCCGGAGGAGGATCAGGAGGCCCTGGCCAATCTGATCTATTACCCGGAAAAAGCCCTGCGGGATCAGGAACTTTTGGGGAAAGCGACAGACGAATGGAAGCGGATCAATATTTACCGGCTGGTGGAGATATGCAAAGTGGTATCCTCAAAATATACCCGCTCCAAAGTCCGCAAAAAGCTTCCCGAAGAATTTGCCTATATTATTGACGAACTTCTGCATGTCGATTACAAGGGGGAGAACAAGCGGGTTTATTACAGCGAGATCATCCGATCAATTATTGACATCCACATTGCGGACAAGTTTATTATTGCGCTGTGCCACCTGATTCAGAAGCTGACCATAGACAGCCTTCATATAATCGGGGATATTTTTGACAGGGGACCCAGGGCGGATCTGATTATGAATGAGCTGATGCGGTTCCATGATGTGGATATCCAGTGGGGCAACCACGACATTTCCTGGATGGGGGCGGCCACGGGCAACAGGGCCTGCATCTGCAATGTGCTGCGCATTGCCATCAGTTACAACAGCTTTGACGTTCTGGAGGACGGCTACGGCATCAACCTTCGGCCTCTGTCCATGTTTGCGGCCAATGTATACAAAAATGACCCGTGTACCCGGTTCGTTCCCCATATTCTGGACGAGAATATCTATGATATTGTGGATCCGGGGCTGGTGGCCAAGATGCACAAGGCAGTTGCAATCATTCAGTTTAAGGTTGAGGGACAGATTATACGGCGCCACCCGGAGTATCGGATGGACGGCAGAAGGCTTCTGGAGCAGGTGGACTTTGAGAAAGGGACAGTGACTGTGGAGGGGAAAGCGTATGAGATGGCTGACGTGTTATTTCCGACGGTGGATCCGAAAGACCCTGTCAAACTGACACCGGAGGAGGAGGAGCTTCTCCACACGCTGGAGCTTTCGTTTACTCACAGCCAGCTTCTTCACAAACATGTAAAATTCCTTTACTCCCACGGGGCCATGTACAAATCCTACAATCAAAATCTCCTTTATCACGGGTGTATTCCCATGAAACAGGACGGAAGCTTTGACACCATGGAGCTTTTTGGGGTGAACTACAGCGGTAAAGGCCTGATGGATATGATTGACAAACTGGTGCAGAGCGCTTATTTCCTTCCGGATAACAATCCGGACAAATCGGCAGCCAGGGATTTTATGTGGTATCTGTGGTGCGGGGAAAAATCTCCGGTGTACGGCAAGGATAAGATGACTACATTTGAGCATTATTTTATAGAAGACAAGCATACCCACCGGGAGGTTATGAATCCCTATTACCAGCTGAGCGTCCGGGAGGAGTACTGTGATAAGATTCTGAAGGAATTCGGCCTTCCTGTTAAAGGGTCTCACATTATCAACGGCCACGTGCCGGTGAAGATCAAGGACGGTGAGACGCCTGTAAAGGCAGGAGGAAAACTTTACATCATAGACGGAGGTCTGTCCAAAGCCTACCAGGGGAAAACAGGCATTGCCGGATATACCCTGATTCACAATTCCAGGCATCTGGCTCTGGCGGAGCACAGGCCGTTCTGCCGGGGAAAGGAAAATACCCCCAAGGTGGCCATTGTGGAGAAGATGAAACGGCGGGTGATGGTAGGCGACACGGATCTGGGAGCGGAGCTGATGGAGAAGATCGGGGACCTGAAAGAACTGGTAAATGCCTACCGGGAGGGTGTGCTGAAAGAAAAGGTACTCTGAAAGGTTTTAGCTTTTCTTTAGGATTATTTAAGAATGTTGGGATTTACGGCCGGGAGGAATCATGGTAAACTAAACCAAACACGGCAGGAAATTTGAAAATTGGAAGATAAATGTAAGGGAGAATTGCATGAGAAAAGAGGAATTTCTTCAGACACTGCGCCGGGCTCTGACAGGAGATGTGCCGCCGGGGGTGGTGGAAGAAAATATACGGTATTACGACGGGTATATTACGGAGGAGGTTCGTAAAGGGCGGACAGAGGAGGAAGTGATCGGGGAGATTGGGGATCCCAGGCTTATAGCCAGGACGATTGAGGACACCACAGACGGAGCCGGGGACAGCAGATATCAGGCGGGAAGCGGTTATGAGTATGGAGGAACCGCCGATACAGGCCGGGATGAAGGCCGATATACCCGCAGCCCCTTTGACACAGGCAGGTCTTTCCGTATTTTTTCCCTGGATAAGTGGTATGGAAAGCTTCTGGCAGCACTTATTGTGTTTGCGGTGATTTATCTGGTGTTTACGATTATCGGCGGGATTTTCGCGCTGCTTATGCCTTTTATCGGCCCTCTTTTCATGATCTGGCTCATTGTAACCATTTTGAGAAACAGCGGCAGACGGCGGTAAAAATGTTACGGATATTTTAAATTAAATACGGATTTTTCCCATAAAAACGGCTTCAAAACTGGATTGTAACAGTTTTGAAGCCGTTTTTGCTTGACAAAGTAATAAATATGACATATAATTATTAAAAAGTTAACATTTATGTAACAAATGATAAGCAAAATAGAAATATCTGGTAAGGAGTTTAAATATGAAAAATCGAAAAATTGGATACGGACTTTGCGCCATGGCTTTGTGCGGCACTCTGACATGGGGAGGAGCCATGGAGACCTGGGCGGCATACAACATGACAAAAGGGCCGGGCGCCCATTTGCAGGATTACATAGTTACCATTGAAGCAGGGATCCATCCTGTCTACACATCCATCGGATCAGAGGACACCTTAAAGGAGGCGTCTGAGGGGGAGGTTTATGAAGTCCTTTCTGATAAAGGCGACGGCTGGGTGGAGGTTCAGGTAGGCGACGGCACAGGGTACATTCTCACAGAGGAGGACGGTGTGACGGTAAAAGAGCTTGAAGAGGACGGCAAAGAGACAGACGGGGCCAGAGAATCCATGGAGGCTCAGCAGCAGGAGGATATCTCTGCAAACCGAAGGCAGAATCTGGTAAATTATGCGCTTCAGTTTGTGGGGGGAAGGTATGTGGCCGGGGGAAGCGATCCCCACACAGGAGCCGACTGTTCCGGGTTCAGCAGCTATGTGATGCTCCACGGGGCAAATGTACCCATCGCCCGCAGTTCCGGCGCCCAGTCCCAGCAGGGGGTGGATGTAAGCGCGGATCAGATGCGGCCCGGGGATCTGGTGTTTTATGGAAACGGAAAAAGGATTAACCATGTGGCCGTATATATCGGCAATGGACAAGTAGTCCATGCATCCACGGAAAAGACGGGGATCAAAACATCCCCCTGGAATTACAGAACCCCGGTAAGGATTAAGAATATGCTGGGAGATTAAAAGCAGCAGAATCAAAAAGAATATAAAAGAGTCCGGCAGGGGGTGCCGGACTCTTTTTTTGAGGGGAGTATCAATCTCTTTATAAGGATCTTGCGGGTTTAAGGGAAACCCTTACTCCTTCTCCATTATAATATAATTATGAAAAAAAAGCAATCACAAGTATAAATCTTACGGAGAAAGCCATACTAGTCCTGTAACAAAATTTATTTTTCAGGAGGTAACACCATGGCAAAGAACAATTATAATGATATGGAAGACGCCAGAAACTGCAGGAACAACAATCAGAATAACAACCAGAATAACAACCAGAACAGCAGCCGTAACAGCAGCCAGAACAACAGTCAGAACAGCAATCAGAACAACAGCCGCAACAGCAGCCAGAATAACAGCCAGCGCTAACCGGCGTAAGCCGTCCCGGATTTGGGACGGCTTTTTATTTTTTACATATACTGATAATAATAACAAGGACAGGTGATGGTATATGAGATACCCTACAATCAGTATGCGGGAACTGGATTGCTGGATAACCTGCAGAAGACCTATGGAGCTGATTGATCTGCGCTGCAGGAGCGCTTATGAATATTCCCACTTAAGAGGGGCGGTAAACATTCCCTTTGAGGAACTGGAGGACATGATAGATGAGGAGTGCCTTTTTGAACTTCAGGAGGGCGTACCCCTTGTTCTGTACTGCGCAAGAGGCGGACAGAGCATGCTGGCCTGCAACCATCTGTCAATGAGGGGATATCCGGTTGTGAATGTGGCCGGGGGAATGGCGGCTTATCGGGGAAACTGGCTTATCCGCACATAGAATCAGTTGACAGATGACACATGAAAGCTTTAAAATAGTACTGTTGATTTAGAGAGACACCAGGAGGAAATGCAATGAAATATATGTTTGCGTCTGACATTCACGGTTCAGCGTTTTATTGTAAAATGGCTTTGGAGGAATACAGAAAGTCCGGGGCCGGGCGCCTGATCCTTTTAGGCGACATTCTCTACCATGGCCCCCGCAATGAGCTGCCGAGAGATTATGATCCCAAACAGGTTTTTGCCATGCTTAACGAATATAAAGATGAGATATACGCAGTGAGAGGAAACTGTGATTCCGAGGTTGACCAGATGGTGCTCAATTTCCCGATGATGGCGGACTACGGCCTGTTTTTCCTAAACGGGAAAACTATCTATGCCACTCACGGCCATGTTTACCATGAGGATGCCCTGCCGCCTATGATGCCGGGGGATGTGCTCATTCACGGTCATACCCATTTGCCTGTGGCGCGTGCCATGGGAGATTGTTATCTTTTGAACCCCGGTTCTGTCTCCCTCCCCAAGGGAGGAAACCCCAACAGCTATGGCATGCTGGACGGAAATATATTTACGATCTATGATTTTGACGGCAATAAAGTGAACGAGATTACTTTATAACCGGCAGCAGAAATAAGGAGACGCAGGTGAAAAAAACGTATGAACTGATTGCCCCCTGCCATTTTGGATTGGAGGCAGTACTGAAAAAAGAGATTGTGGATCTTGGATATGAGATCAGCCAGGTGGAGGACGGAAGAGTTACTTTTACAGGCGATGATGAGGCCATATGCAGGGCCAACGTGTTTCTTAGGACTGCCGAGAGGGTGCTTGTGAAAGCGGGAAGTTTCCGGGCAGAATCTTTTGAGGAGCTGTTTCAGAATACCAGGGCCATTGAGTGGGAGGAATTTTTTCCGCAGGACGCAAAATTCTGGGTGGCCAAAGCTTCCTCCATTAAAAGCAAGCTGTTCAGCCCTTCGGATATCCAGCGGATTATGAAGAAAGCCATGGTGGAGCGGATGAAGTCTGCCTACAAAGCGGAGGTGTTTCCTGAAAACGGCAGCAGTTATCCGCTCAGGGTATTCTTATACAAAGATCAGGTAACCGTGGGGATTGATACGTCGGGGGAGTCCCTGCACAAGAGGGGATACCGGACTTTGGCCAGCAAGGCGCCTATTACGGAGACTCTGGCAGCAGCCCTGATCCTTCTGACGCCCTGGAAGCGTGACCGGATTTTGGTGGATCCTTTCTGCGGAAGCGGGACGTTTCCCATTGAGGCGGCCATGATGGCGGCCAATATGGCGCCGGGCATGAACCGTTCCTTTTTGGCGGAGGACTGGAAGAACCTGATTCCGCGCAGGTGCTGGTATGAGGCTATGGATGAGGCTAATGAGCTGGTGGATGACAAAGCGGAGGCGGACATCCAGGGGTATGATATTGACGGCGCTGTTGTAAAAGCTGCCAGAGCCAACGCCCAGGCGGCAGGGGTGGAACACATGATCCATTTTCAGGAAAGGCCTGTGAGCGCTCTGAGCCATCCGAAAAAATACGGCTTTTTGATTACAAACCCTCCTTACGGGGAGCGGCTGGAGGAGAAAGAGAATCTGCCGGGATTGTACAGGGAGTTGGGAGAGCGTTTCCAGGCCCTGGATTCCTGGTCCGCCTACATTATCACAGCTTATGAGGATGCGGAGAGATATATCGGAAGAAAGGCGGACAAAAACCGCAAGATTTACAACGGGATGATGAAGACGTATTTTTATCAGTTTCTGGGCGCAAAACCGCCTGCCAGGCACAAGGGCCGGGGGCCTGAGCCATGGAAGGCCGGCTGAGGGTAAAAGCAGTACTGCTCTGTATTGCCGCGGCGGGGGCTGTGTGGATTTTGGGCTGCCAGAACAAGGGGCAGGATCCGGCAGGGGAGGCTGTGTGGGCTGAAGCAGGGCCGGATTCCTCACAGATACAGGAGCAGGCGGAGGCTGAGGGAGAAGATAAGAGCTTCGGGCTGACAGCGCAAAAAAGGGAAGGACAGGAAAAAGAAATCAGGCTGGAACGGGACTTAAGGCTGCTTCTGGAACCTGAGGGACTGTCGGTGACTGCAAAGACAGGGAGCTGCAGGGCGGTTTTTGGAGGGGATGGTTCTTCTCAAATCCTGGTGCCCGAAGAATTTGTGAGACAGGTTCTGGAGATTAGTGTGCTGGAATATCCGGATTCCCGGATTTTGCTTCAGCAGGGCGGCGGCAGGATCACGCTTAAAATGGGAAGCCGCGAGATGGCGCAGGGTCTGGATATGCAGGTTTTGGAGTGCGGGCCGTTTCTTTATGACGGGGAGCTGTACCTGCCTCTGGAAGCTTTGTGCGCAGGATTCGGATACACGGTTAAGACAGAACCGGGGAGCAGGAGGGTGTCTTTAGAGCAGGAGGAGCCTTTTAAAAGCAGGGGGCTTCCGGCCTCTTATGATTACCGGGTCACAGGGCGCAGCACAAAGGTCAGGGATCAGGGAAGTTTTGGAACCTGCTGGTCGTTTGCATCTCTGACCGCATTGGAGACGGCGCTGCGCCCAAAAGTTTCCAGGGAATTTTCCGCAGACCATATGTCCCTCCACAACAGTTTTTCTCTGGCTCAGAAAGACGGAGGGGAATATACCATGTCCATGGCCTACCTGCTGGCGTGGCAGGGACCGGTTTTGGAGGTTCAGGATCCCTATGGAGACGGCATATCTCCGGAAGGGCTGCAGCCCTGCGTACACGTTCAGGAGATTCAGATCCTTCCTTCCGGGGATCACAGGGCTATTAAAAGAGCCGTGTTTTTAAATGGAGGCGTGCAAAGTTCCCTCTATACATCCATCACAGGTTCTGACAGCCGGTCTGTCTATTATAATGAAGAAACCGGCGCTTACTGTTACAAAGGCGATGAGATCCCCAACCACGACGTGGTGATTGTGGGATGGGACGACGGGTATCCAAAAGAGAATTTTCAGAGGGAGCCGGAAGGGGACGGCGCATTTTTGTGTGTCAGCAGCTGGGGGGAAGCCTTTGGGGACAAGGGATACTTTTATGTTTCCTACTATGACAGCAACATCGGGGGCAACGGCCTGGTATATACAGGGATAGAGCCTTCGGACAATTATGACAATATTTACCAGAGTGATCTGTGCGGCTGGGTAGGGCAGGTAGGATACGGTTCGGAGACGGCCTTTGGAGCGAATATCTATGAAACTGAAGACGAGGAGATTCTCCGGGCAGCAGGTTTCTATGCCGCGGGGGAAGATACCTCCTATGAGATTTCCCTGGCCCGCCATGTCCGGGGAGCGGACAGTCTTGAAAACAGAAACGTGGTGGCAAAGGGAAGTGTAAAACACAGCGGTTTTTACACGGTTCCCTTAAAAAAACCGGAAAGGCTTCAGGCCGGGGAGCGGTTTGCCCTGATTCTTAAAGTCAGCACTCCGGGCGCCATCCATCCTATCGCTGTGGAATATCAGGCAGATGAAGCCACGGCGGAGGCTGATGTGGGGGACGGAGAGAGCTATATCAGCCTTGACGGAAGCAAATGGGAGCCTATGGAGGAGCGCTATCAGTGCAACCTGTGTCTGAAGGGATATACGGACAGGGTAAGTGACGGCGGATAGAGCTATGGATACAACCGAGATGAGAGGATTAAATTATGGAGCATAAGATTATATTTGCAACCGGCAACGAGGGAAAGATGCGGGAAGTCCGCCTGATTCTGGCAGACCTTGGAATGGAAGTCCTGTCCATGAAGGAAGCCGGCGTGGGCTGCGATGCCGAGGAAAACGGTGCAACCTTCGGGGAAAATGCGCGGATTAAAGCCATGGCAGTGTGGGAGAAGGCGAAAGAATCCTCCAAAGATGCAGGATATATTGTGCTGGCGGATGATTCAGGACTGGTGGTGGATTATCTTCACGGGGAGCCGGGAATTTATTCGGCCAGATATCTGGGGGAAGACACTTCTTATGAGATTAAGAACCAGGTGATCATCGACAGGCTGGCAGGGGCGAAGAAGGAAGAGCGGACAGCCAGGTTTGTCAGCGCCATCGCAGCGGTGCTCCCCGACGGAACGGTTCTGGACACGGAAGGGACGGTGGAAGGGCTTATCGCCCACAGCCCGGCCGGAGAAGGCGGATTTGGCTACGACCCGATTTTTTACCTGCCGGAGTACAAGATGACCTCCGCCCAGATTCCCATTGAAAAGAAGAATGAGATCAGCCACAGGGGTAAGGCACTTGTGGCTATGAAAGAGAAATTAAAGAGCCTGTACGGGGAGGAAGAGCGATGAAAATTCTGGTTGTCAGCGATACGCACCGGAAGGATGATAATCTGCAGTTTGTAATAGAGAAAGAGAAACCCATTGACATGCTGATCCATCTGGGAGACGCGGAGGGCAGTGAACAGTGGATTCCGGAGTGGGCAGGGGAAGGCTGCAAGATGGCGATGGTTCTGGGAAACAATGATTTCTTTTCCAGGCTTGAGAGGGAGCTGGAGCTGGAGATCGGGCCTTATCGGGCGCTTTTGACCCACGGCCATTATTACGGCGTATCCATGGGGCCTGAGGGACTGGCCGAGGAGGCGAAAAGCCGGGGATGCGATATTGCCATGTACGGCCACACCCACAGGCCGTTTCTTGACAGGATTGACGGTGTGACCGTGTTAAATCCGGGAAGCCTGTCTTATCCCCGCCAGGAGGGCAGGCATCCTTCCTACATGATCATAACGGTTCATGAGGACGGGCGTATAGAGTATGATCAGAGGTATCTTTAGGGGCAGCAGGCGGATATATCTGATGTTGAGGGCATGGGTACGCGATAAAGTGCCGGGACGTCTGCTGCCATAACGGTTTCATAGTCATAGGGCCAGCGCGGCAGATGCGCAGGCATTCCGGATGGTTATGGCGGCTTCCGTAAAAAAAGACATAAAGTGTAAAAAAGTGGTTGACAAGAAAAAGTGATTAGTATATAATAACTCTTGCGTTGCGAAAAAGCACTTTTGTGCATATCGGGGTGTGGCTCAGTTTGGCTAGAGCGCCTGGTTTGGGACCAGGAAGTCGCAGGTTCGAATCCTGTCACCCCGATTGTACTGAACGTATTGTGCGGGTGTAGTTCAATGGTAGAACACCAGCCTTCCAAGCTGGATACGTGGGTTCGATTCCCATCACCCGCTTACGAGTCTGTAGCTCAGCTGGATAGAG
>JAAWLV010000037.1 GCA_022798105.1 Hungatella sp. | reverse complement strand
TATGAAAGCGATTGTATGTTACTACATACGCAGGAACCATTGTGCCTATCTGGCTCATAGAAAGACCACGCTTTCAAAAAGTTCGCTGTAGTACTAGAGCGTGTTTGAAAATTCATTCCCGCCAGATGCACGCCCCACTCCGTGGTATATTTGAGCCAAATTCAGGTTACATAGCCCGCTATGCGCCCTTCATTTGGCTCAAATCTCCCACAAATTGTGACGCACATCTGTCAAAAGCAATTTTCAGACACACTCTAGGATGGGGGACGCGAAGTTTCGAACAATCCGGCTGTTGTCTGATGCCGGAGGGGATGAAACCGTGCCGGAAGTCAGATGCGGCCCCGAAAGACTGCTTCCGGGGGCCGCATGGGATGGCGAATCCGGAAAGTTTAGTCCGCAAACACGATCTTCCCGGTTTTTAACAGCTCCTTTGGGGCTTGGGGCGCGGCGTAGCCTAAGGCGGCGATGCCATAGGCGGCGTGGGCGTCAGGTATGCCGTAGGATCTGAGCATCCCGCGGACCTTGGGGGCGTCGCAGGCGTCCCTCAGCTGGTTGATCCAGACGGAGCCGATGCCGAAGGAATGGGCGGCCAGGAAGATGTTCTCCAGTGCGCAGGCGTTGTCGTCGATGCCGAAACGGGCGTCCCGCAGATTGGATGTGATGATGATGACCTGGGGCTCATACATGGTGTAGTTTTCCCGGCCCAGGGCCTCCCCGATGGCGGCGGCCAGCTCCTGTATCTTTTCGCGGCTGCAGAGCACGGTGAACTGCCAGGTCTGGCGGTTCATGGCGCTGGGGGCGTATTGGGCGGCTTTGAGGATTTGGTCCAGCTCCTCTTTGGGGATCGGGCGGTCCTTGAAGGCGCGGATGCTCCGTCGGGTAAGCAGATTTTCCATAACAGCGTTCATGGTGTTGTCCTCCTCATATGATATGTACCGGCGGGGCGCCGTTTCACGGCCGCCTGCCGGGTGGTTCGAATATAGCTGAGGGATCCACGGAAAAATATCCGTCTGTTGATTTTGGAGATGGATTTCCGGGCATACTTACAGTATATTCCAGCTCTTCTTTTATTGTAACCTTAACGGAAAAAAATGCAAGAGGAAAGCGTGTATAATCTCTGCACAAGTATGGTGGTTGCGATGATGAAGAACACCTCCAGGGCGCTGCTGATGATGCCTGCCATAATCAGGAGTACGCCGCTTACTGTGGTGATGGCTACCATGGAGACGCGAAAGGGCCGGAGAAACTGCCGGGCAGCAGGGGAAAGGGCGGACAGGCGCCACAGAATCAGGTACAGGCACAGAGCCAGCAGGACGGAGGACACGAAAGCGAACACCACATGGAGAAATGCCTGGAGGGGGACGGAATCGGGAAGATAGGGCGTGGTGACAGCCAAAAGCAGAAGAAAGAGGGCTGTCAGGAGGAGCCTGTGTTCCCAGATGTGCCGGGGCAGGTAGATGAGCAGTTTTTTCAGCACTTCGTAGTAGTAAAGGCCGATGATGACACCCAGGAAGAAAAAGGCGGTGCGGCGGGAGGGGAGGCTTCCGATGACGGACAGGTTGGAGGTGAACCAGTTGGTCCCCTCACATAAATTTAATCAACGTACGTTCCACGTACGCCTCATAAATTTATGCACATCTGACAAAAAATCATCTCACAAAATCAGGCACAAAGAGACTCCGAAAGTACATTGAGCTGCGGGCGGTGGATCGGGGAGATTCCGGCGCATAATAGTTTACGGCAATAGTATTTGCCGGGCCGGGCGGTTCGATACCGGGAAGAAATTGGAGACAGGAAACAGGATATAGATGGTAGGATATAGATGGTAACAAAGTGGCCATTTTAAAATTATGCCATAAATAATAGTAAGAGAGAAATGGAAAGAGGACATATGTTATGGAAGGAACTGCATTGATTTTATCCGGGGGCGGCGGCAAGGGAGCCTATGAGATTGGGGTGTGGAAGGCCATGAGGGAGCTTGGTGTTGACAAGAAGATAAGAGCTGTGTCCGGGGCTTCCGTGGGAGGCCTTAACGGGGCGCTGTTTGTCCAGGGAGATTATGACAGGGCCAGAGATATCTGGCTTACCATGAACGCGGAGAAGATTTTGGATCCGCGCGGATTTGACCTTATGGAAGATCTGAAGGCCATGGTGGACCGGTGGCCGGATGTGGAGGCGGAATCCCTGGTTAAGGAGGGGATTTTTTCCAGAGACGGACTGGTGCAGATCATCCGGGAGGAACTGGATGTGGATCGGGTGGCTGCAAATGGGATCCCCTGCTACCTGGCCTGCTACAATGTGACTTCCAATCTGATGGATTACATCAATGTGACAGGGATGAAACAGAATGAGATGGAGACGATTCTTCTGGCTACATCGGCTCTACCGGGGATCTTCGGGCCGGTCAGGTTTGGGAAGAGTCTGTATCTGGACGGCGGCCTTAAGGACAACATACCGGTGAGGCCTCTGTACAACGCGGGATACCGGGATTTTCTGGTGGTGCATTTAAGCCGCCACAGCCTTGTGGATGAGGAGGAATTTCCGGGAGCCTCCATGGTGCAGATTGTCCCGTCGCGGGATCAGGGGGACTTTGTCACAGGAACTCTGGATTTCTCCGCTGAAGGGGCGCACAGACGGATGGAAGAAGGGTATGAAGACGGAAAGGCAGTGTTGGAAAAACTTTGATACGGCCCATAAAGGACAGCGCTTTGCAGGAGAAGGGTCAATCCCTTCTCCTGACTGATTCTGCGGCCAGGTAGTCTATAACCGCCTGCATCTGGGGAGAGACCCATTTGTCATGGCGGTAGAAAAGCTGCTGCCAGATATCAATTTCAAAACCATCGATGGGCAGATAGCAGAGACGCCCGGTTTCAACGGATTCCCTGGTTACATAATCGGGAAGAAAGGAGACTCCCATATTCTGTTCTACAAGGCGGCAGATAAGGTTAGCGTTGCCGGTTTCCAGTACAGGGCAGACGGCGAGGGACATGGCTGCCAGTTTTTCATCCATAAGCCGTCGGTAGCTCATGCCTTTTTCCGTAAGGAGAAAGGGAAAGGATACCAGTTCCCTTATGGAGACGGAAGCTTTGGCTAATCCGGCATATGAGGGGGCGGCGACAAAATGGCTTTTGACTTTTTCTTCGCTGGCTATGATATATGCATGGTCATAAATATGGTTGTCCAGGGTGTATACCATATCCGCCTCATTCTGGTTGAGAAGGCGGAACATTTCCTCTGTGCTGGCGGAGATGATTTTTAAGGTGATTTGGGGAAAACGGCGGCGGAAGGCTCCGAAGTCGTCTTTTAACAGCCAGCTGCACAATGAGTCAGCCATGGCGATGCGCACATGACCGCTGACATTTTCCCTGCTTTGAAGCTGTTTTTCCATTTCCTGGGACAGGCGGAGGATCTGGTGGGCGTATTCCAGGACTTCCCTGCCCCTGTCGGTCAGTGAAACCGTGTGGTTGATGCGCTCAAAAAGCTGTGTATTTAGGCTTTTCTCCAGCTGCTTTATCTGGAAGGATACGGTAGACTGGGAAAATCCCAGATTTTTTGCTGCCTTTGTGAAGCTGTTCAGTTCAGCTGCTTGGATGAATGTATCCAGATTCTTGATGTCCATGTTTTCTCCTGATTAAAAAAATAGATTATAAGTATCAATATTATTAATTTTACAAATGGCAGTTTCTAGTATATAGTAGAAAAAAAGAGATTACAATAATTTTGCGACAGATAAATGTTATTTTAGAGAAGAGAGGCAGAAAACAAGATGGCAGGAAAGGAATTAGGAGAAGGAAAAATTCATCAAAACGGCGGATTCCAGAACTCGCTGGGATTTGTGCTGGCCTGTGTAGGTTCGGCTGTGGGGATGGGCAATATCTGGCTGTTCCCCTACAGACTGGGGCAGTACGGAGGCGCGGCGTTTCTGATTCCGTATTTTATGTTTATCGCTTTGTTCGGCCTGACCGGCCTTTCGGTGGAGTTTGCTGTCGGGAGGCGGGCCGGCACAGGGACATTGGGGGCCTATGAGTATTGCTGGAAGGCCAGGAAAAAGGGAAAAGCCGGATACTTGCTCGGATGGATTCCGCTTATGGGTTCTCTTGGCATTGCTATCGGCTATTCGGTGATTTTGGGATGGGTACTGCGGGCCCTGGGAGCCAGTGTGACGGGAGAACTGCTGACCGGGGATTCGGGAAGCTTTTTTGCGGAAATGTCCTCGGCCTTTGGGAACATACCCTGCCATGGTGCGGTGGTAGTTATTGCCAGCGGCCTGTTGATGGCGGGCGCCACAAAGGGGATTGAGAAGATCAATAAGGTGCTGATGCCGGCGTTTTTCGGATTATTTGCGGTGCTGGCTGTCCGGGTGTTCTTTCTGGACGGGGCAGGTGCGGGATACCGGTTCTTGTTTATTCCCAAGTGGGAATATCTGTTAAAAACAGATACCTGGGTTATGGCTATGGGACAGGCATTTTTTTCTCTGTCCATTACCGGTTCCGGTATGATCGTCTACGGATCTTATCTGGGACGGGACGAGGATATTGTGGGGGCGTCGGTAAATACGGCGGTATTTGACACCATTGCGGCTATGCTGGCAGGTCTGGCAATTATGCCGGCAGTGTTCGCATTTGGCATAGAGCCGGCCAGCGGCCCGCCCCTGATGTTCATTACGCTGCCTCAGGTTTTTGCACAGATGCCTTTTGGAAGAGTGTTTGCGGTGTTCTTCTTTATATCTGTGGCCTTTGCGGGAATTACCAGCCTGATTAACATGTTTGAGGTGGTGTGCGAATCGTGGCAGACCCGTTTCGGGATGTCCCACCGGGTTATGGCGGCTGTGTGCGGCGCGGTGGCCCTGGCAGTGGGGATCTTTATAGAGGACGGGGATAAAGTAGGGGCCTGGATGGATTTCATTACCATTTTGGTGGTGCCTTTTGGGGCGCTTTTAGGTGCATTTTCCATCTATTACATCCTTGGCTGGGATGAAATCCGAAAAGAGCTGTCTTTGGGAAGAAAAAAGCCTGTAGGAGGGTGGATTGGGAAATTAGGGAAATATGTGTATGTGCCGCTGGCCGTATTTGTATTTATACTGGGTATTGTGTACGGCGGAATCGGATGAGAAACAGGGCAAACAGAGCTTCGTAAAAACGGGGGCTGTCGTCATGGGAAAACCACGAACGGCAGCCCTTTTGGGCTGCGATTGGGCTGCGATTAATAAAATCGCTTTGATATTTGCATTTTTTGTGGTATATTTATTTGGTATTATGCTTGAATTAGAGGTGTGCAGATGAAAAATGACTTATTTTCCATAGGAAGCTTTACCATACACGGATATGGGCTGATGATTGGGATCGGGTTTCTGGCAGCATATTTGCTGTGCGACTACAGGGCGAAAAAGAAAGGCCTGGATCCGGATCACGTCTTTGGCCTTGCAGTGTGGGTAATCATAATCGGGCTGGGCGGTGCAAAGCTGTTGTACTACATTACCACCATCGATGATATTATAAGAAATCCAAAGCTGCTTTTGGATATCGCCAACGGGTTTGTGGTTTACGGCGGCATTATCGGGGGGATTTTTGGCGGATATGTATACTGTAGAAAAAACAAGCTGGATTTTTTGAAATACGCGGATTTGATTCTGCCGGCGGTGGCCCTGGCCCAGGGGTTTGGAAGAATCGGGTGCTTTCTTGCAGGGTGCTGTTACGGCATGGAGACGGAAGGCGCCTTTGCCGTTGTCTTCCGCAATTCAGCCTATGCCCCCAATCATGTAAGGCTGCTTCCTACCCAGCTTATGTCAAGCGGGCTGAATTTTCTCCACTTTTTTGTGCTTTTGTGGCTTTCGGGGAGAGTAAAGAAGGACGGCCAGGTGGCGGCTGTGTATTTGATATTGTACAGTATGGGGCGGTTTGTGATGGAATTTTTCAGAGGCGATTTGATCCGGGGAACGGTTGGAAGCCTTACCACATCACAGTTTATTTCACTGTTTGCGGCTGCGGCCGGGGTGATCATGCTGGCGGCCGGAATGAGGGCGCCTAAAGCTGCCGATAAATAAGCCATAGGAGGAGATACAGGTGAACAGGACAAGAAAGTTTCTTTTTACAAGCGCGGTGGCGCTGGTAAGCCTTTGTATAGTATGTTTTTTCTGCCTGGGCGTTATAATGACAGGTAAGAGCCAGGATACAATCAGTGATATCGGTATGATTTATATGTCGGAGATGAGCAGGCAGCTTCAGGAAAAATTTGATGCAATCATTAAATTAAAGCTGTCCGAGGCAGAGGGGGTCGTAAAGCGGACTCCCCCGGAAAGTGCAGAATACGGTTCCGGGATGATTGAGGAGCTGGCACTAAGCGGGACTATCCGGGAGTTTGATTACCTTGCCCTGTATACAGATACAGGGGAGAGAGAGGTAATCTATGGCGGCACCGTGGAGATCTCTAACGAACAGGAATTCAGGAAGGTACTTAAGCAGAAGGGAGGAAGGGTTACCAGCGGGTTTGACGAGAGCGGGCGCAAGCTTCTTCTGCTGTTTGTCGATGCAAAATATCCCCTGCGGGACGGGGACAGCAGTTCGGCTCTGGTAGCCGGGATCCCTATGGAGTATCTAAATAACGCCCTGGTTTTGGAGGGGGAGGATTCCCTGGTGTATTCACATATTATCCGCAGTGACGGATCGTTTGTGATCCGAAGCGGGGACGGGTTCCGGGAAGACTATTTCACCCGTATGAGAGAAGTATTTGAGCCTTTTGGGGGCAAAACACCTGAGCAGTATGCTGCGGAGCTTGAAGAGGCCATAGCCGCAGGGCGGGATTATTCTACCATGATTATGGCAAACGGAATGCGCCAGCATCTTTACTGCAGCCAGCTTCCGGACTGCCAATGGAAGCTGCTGGCCATTATGCCCTACGGAGTTCTGGACGATGCCATCGACAACCTGGGCAAACAGCGCCAGATACTGATTTTGGGGGTATGCAGCGTAATCCTTGGGGCTGTTATCGTTGTTTTCATGCTGTACTACAGATTATCCCAGAACCAGATGAAGGCGCTCAATGAGGCGGAGCAGGCGGCGGTGCAGGCCAACAAGGCAAAAAGCGAGTTCCTTTCCAACATGAGCCATGACATCCGTACCCCGATGAACGGGATTGTGGGAATGACGGCGATTGCCATGGTCAACATCAACGATTCGGCAAAGGTGAAAGACTGTTTGACCAAGATTACCCTGTCCAGCAAGCATTTGCTGGGGCTGATTAATGATGTGCTGGATATGTCGAAAATAGAAAGCGGCAAGCTGTCGCTGAATAAGCACCAGGTTTCGCTCAGGGAAACCATGGACAGCATTGTCAATATTGTGCAGCCTCAGATCAGGGCAAAGAATCAGCATTTTGATATTTTTATCCAGAATGTGGATGATGAAGAGGTTTACTGCGACAGTGTACGCCTGAATCAGGTGCTTATCAATCTGCTGTCCAATGCCATAAAATTTACGCCTGAAGGCGGGACGGTCAATGTGTTTTTAAGTCAGGAGCCGTCGCCGGCAGGAAAGGACTGGATCAGATGCAATTTCTGGGTAAAAGATAACGGTATTGGTATGACACCGGAATTTCAGAAGACAATTTTTGATACCTTTACCCGGGAGAGAAACATTCAGGTAGATAAAACCGAGGGGAGCGGCCTTGGCATGGCCATTACCAAATACATAGTGGATGCTATGAACGGAACCATTGAGCTGGACAGCTCTCCCGGAAGAGGAAGCCAGTTCCATATTGTGGTGGATTTTGAGAAAGCCGCTGTCCGTCAGACGGACATGATCCTTCCCAACTGGAATATGCTGGTAGTAGACAATAACGAAGACCTGTGCCAAAGCGCTGTTTTTGAACTTAAAAAAATAGGCATCGAGGCGGAGTGGGCGCTGGATGGCAAGACGGCAATCAAAATGGCGCAGAAACGTCATGATGAGAACAGAGGTTACCAGATAATCCTTCTGGACTGGAAAATGCCGGAGATGGACGGGCTGGAGACTACCCGGGAAATCCGCCGGAGAGTTGGGGACGAGATTCCCATTTTTATCATATCGGCATACGACTGGAGCGATATAGAAGGGGAGGCCAAGGAGGCCGGAATTCAGGGATTTATCTCAAAACCGCTGTTTAAGTCAAATTTGTACTTAAGTTTAAGCAAGTACATGGTGGAACAGCCCGAGAATGAGGAAACAGGCAAGGAGAAAGAGCGCAACGGAGTGGATCTTACAGGAAAACGTATCCTTCTGGCAGAAGATAATGATTTAAACTGGGAGATTGCCGAGGAACTGCTTTCTGAGACTGGGCTTGAACTGGAGCGGGTGGAAAACGGCAGGATATGTGTGGAGACTTTTGAGAAGTCAAAAGAAGGGTACTATGACGCAATTCTCATGGATATCCGTATGCCGGTGATGACGGGATATGAGGCGGCAAAAGCGATCCGCGGGCTGGACAGGCAGGATGCCGGGCTTCCCATTATTGCAATGACAGCAGACGCGTTTTCCGATGATATTCAGCGGTGCCTGGACTGCGGTATGAATGAACATGTGCCGAAGCCTATTGATGTGGATCTGGTTCTTGAAATACTTAAAAAGTATCTCGACAGATAAGGAGAATGATAAAAAGAGTGATAAGACGGCTTTTTTCTGAAAATGGAAAACGGATAAAAGAAGGGGCAGGCATCCTGTCCCTTCTTTTGATGCCCGTGGTTTCTTATGTTCTGTTTGAGTATGTAACCGGCAACCTGGCAGGCATTCCATTAGGTATGGCCGGGCTGAACATTTTTTGGATATTCGTTATGTACCTGGGAGTATTTGCCGTTTTTGGCACTACGAGGGCGGCCATACCTGCAATGTCCGTGTTTTTCTTTGCAGTTTCCATGGCGGAAGCTTTTGTAGTTTTGTTCAGGGGCAATCCCATTATGATCTGGGATGTGATGGCATTTTCAACTGCTATGGATGTGGCGGGGAATTATGTGTTTCGCATATCAAAAGAGATGGCATTTGCTGCTGCGGCGGTGGCTGCTTTTAACGTGCTGTGGTGGTTTGTCCCTTTCAGGATCCGTGGATGGAAAAAACGGCTGGTTTGGGGAATAGGGAGCGCAGGGGTTATTGCCGGCTTTGCGGCGGGATTTTATTCCTGTATTGTGCCAAAACTGGGGTTGGAAATCAGTATGTGGTCTATGAACGATACTTACCAGGTAAGGGGGTATGTTCTTGGGACAGCGATTTCCGCAAAATATATTGCACTTGAGGAACCGGAAGGATATTCCCGGGGAAGGCTTTTAGGGCTTTACAGCCAGATTCTGGAGAGGGTGTATGTGGCGAACGGAAGGCATCAGGTAAGGGGGGAGGAGGAGCGGATTAAGCCGGTGAACCTGATCTGTATTATGAATGAAAGCCTTTCTGATCTGAAGGCTGCCGGTGATTTTTCAACCAATGGGGAATATTTCCCCTTTTTGAACGGTTTAAGTGAGAACACGGTCAGGGGAAGCCTGTGTGTGCCCGTATTCGGAGCCATGACCAGCAATACGGAATTTGAGTTTCTTACGGGGGATACAGTAACTTTTTTGCCTGCCGGTTCAAACGCATATCAGCTCTATGTAAAACCCGGCACCCTGTCTTTTGTGACGACTTTAAAAGAGCAGGGATACAGAGCGCTGGCCATGCATCCTTACCCGGCAACCGGCTGGAACCGGGATAAGGCCTATGTCAATCTGGGATTTGATGAGTTCATTTCCGGACATCTGGAAGGGGAGTATTATGGGGACAGCCCTCTGCTTCGCAGCTATGTCAGCGACAGGGGGGACTATGAGAAACTTATCCAGGAGGTTGAGAAGAAAGAAAACCCGGAAGATAAACTGTTTATTTTCAATGTAACCATGCAGAATCACGGAGGCTACGAGGGGGATTATGAGAACTTTCGGCAGGAGGTATGGCTTACAGGGGAGATGGAAGGAAAATACCCCCGAACCGACCAGTATTTATCTTTGATGAAGGAGTCGGATGAGGCGTTTCAGTATCTGATCCAATATTTTGAAACATGTCCGGAGCCTACGATGATTGTGATGTTTGGAGATCACCAGCCGGGAATCGAAGATGAATTTTATGATGACATTGCCGGGATGCCAAGCAGTGTGGTGCCGGTGGAACAGCAGCTTATGTGGTTTGAGACCCCCTTTGTCATATGGACCAATTATGAACAGCCCTCAAAGGATATGGGCAGGCTCAGTTCCATGTATCTTTCTTCCTATGTACTGAAGGCGGCCAATCTGAAACTGACCCCGTATAATCAGTTTCTGCTTCGTATGTCCAAAACGGCGCCGGTAGTCCATCCTGTGGGCTGTTATGGAAGGGATGGGAGTTATTATCGGTGGCGGGAAATAAGGAACGGCCAGTGTCCCTGGGGAGATTTGATTTTGGATTATGAATGTATCGTTTATAACCATATTCTGGACAGATATACCATGGAGGAATGGTTTGTGCTTCAGGAAATACCATAGCGGAAATCTTGACGGGCAGATGAAGGTCTGGTATAATCAAAAAGCACGCTGGTGCGTGCGCAGGTTACCGCCCTGACGGGGCAGATGAATTATTAACGACGGGCAGTGAGTCTGTGTAAGCAGGCTGAAGCGGCATAAGCCGTATCGAATCGCTGACAAAACGAAAATTGAGACAAAATATAGAGAGAATAAGGGCTATGAAGGCAATGAGCCACCAGAAGGGGCTGTTCTTTCATAGTTTTTTATTGCAGGAATCAGGAGGAAACGTGTCTGAATGAACAGTGTGCAGGAGATTTTGGAGAAAGTAAAAGCAGGGACGCTGTCGGTGGAGGCTGCCGGGAAGCTTCTGAATGCGGGAAAGTATGAGGAGATGGGATATGCCAAGCTGGATACCGGACGGAAAGAGAGAACCGGCTTCGGGGAGGTTGTATTTTGCAGCGGGAAGGCGGATTTGCATCTTCTGTCCATCTACGAGAGGCTTTATGAAAACGAAGGGGAGGTGCTGGGAACCAGGGCGTCAACAAAACAGTATGAGCTGATACGGGACAGGTTTCCCCAGGCTGTCTACGATCCTGTGTCCCGCATTCTGAAGATTTCCAGGGAGGATAAAGAGCTGACGGGAAATGCGGCGGTTTGTACGGCGGGAACGGCGGATATCCCGGTGGCGGAGGAAGCGGCTCAGACCGCCGAGTTTTTCGGAACCAAGGTGGAGCGGATCTATGATGTGGGAGTCAGCGGGCTCCACCGGCTTCTTGCCAGAACGGAGGTAATCCGGAAAGCCAACTGTGTGGTGGCGGTAGCGGGAATGGAGGGGGCTCTGGCAAGTGTTATCGGAGGCCTTGTAAGCAGGCCTGTCATAGCAGTACCGACTTCCGTGGGATACGGCGCCAATTTCCACGGGCTTTCTGCACTGCTTACCATGATTAACTCCTGTGCAAACGGAATTGCCGTGGTGAACATTGACAACGGATACGGGGCAGGATATTTGGCGGCTCAGATGAACCGGCTGGCGGAGGGAGGACGGGAATGAGTTCAGACAGGAATGTTTCCTATGAGGAAAAA
Source organism: Hungatella sp. (assembly GCA_022798105.1). Lineage (GTDB taxonomy): Bacteria > Bacillota > Clostridia > Lachnospirales > Lachnospiraceae > UBA3402. The sequence continues at coordinate 9,419 of JAAWLV010000037.1, read as the reverse complement.
TGCAGGCGGCTCCACGGATTGATGTCGAAATACACCAGCCGGGATGTGGCAGTGGCATTTTCCGGCGGCGCAGATTCGGCCCTTCTTTTAAAGATGGCAGTGGTTCACGGAACGGAAAACGGAAGCAGTGTGGTTGCCATAACAGCCGATACAAAGCTGCATCCAGCCGGGGATGAGGCTGTTGCCAGGAGGGTGGCAGAGGAAACCGGGGCAGAGCACAGGGTTCTGAAAATCTGTGAACTGGATCTGGCCCAAATTGCCGAAAACCCGGTGGATCGGTGTTATCACTGCAAAAAATTTCTCTTTGAAGCTATCAGGAAAGAGGCGGAGAAGGTCAAAGCGGCAGAAGTGCTGGAAGGGACTAATACAGACGATCTGAAGCAGTACAGGCCGGGGCTGAGAGCCGTGGCGGAGCTGGGAATAAGGAGCCCTTTAAAGGAGGCCGGACTGACGAAAGAGGATGTGCGGAAACTGGCAAAGGAGTATGGTATTTCCGTAGCCAACCGTCCCTCAGCCCCCTGCCTGGCAACCCGGTTCCCTTATGGAGACGGCCTGACAGGGGAAAAGCTTAGAAAGGTGGAGCAGGGAGAGAATTATCTAAAAAATCTGGGACTTTACAATGTGCGGCTTCGGGTTCACAGGGATATAGCCAGAATCGAGATCGATCTGTGTGATATGGGAACGTTTTTGGACAGGAGAGAGGAAGTTGTCAGGAATTTAAAAGAACTGGGGTACCGGTATGTTACCCTGGATCTGGAGGGTTTTCGCTCAGGAAGCATGGATGAGGCCCTTTTAGAGGCCGGCGGAATTGAAAACGGAGGGGATGGCAAATATGGAGAACGGAAATAAATTGTATCTGGAATGTTATTCGGGAATCAGCGGGGATATGACGGTTGCGGCTTTGCTGGATTTGGGCGCTGATGCGAACGTGCTTAGACAAGCGCTGGAGAGCCTGGATTTACCAGGGTTCAGGATTGAAATAAAGAGGGTGGTGAAGTCCGGGATTGACGCCTGTGATTTTTCCGTAATTCTTGATAAAGAACATGAGAATCATGATCATGATATGGAGTACCTTCATGGGAATGGCCATGCCCATGAATATGCAGGGGAGAGCAGCGGTGAACATGTGTATAGGCATGTCCACAGCCATGAGGACGAGCATGGCCATATGCATATACACAGCCATGAGGATGAGCATAGCCATGGGCATGGGCACAGCCATGAGGACGAGCATGGCCATATGCATACACACAGCCATGAGGACGAGCATGGCCATATGCATATACACAGCCATGAGGATGAGCATAGCCACATGGATGTCCACAGTTATGAGGACGAGCACAGCCATGAGAACGAGCATAGCCACATGCATGTCTACAGCCATGAGGATGAGCATGGCCACGTGCATACACACAGTCATGAGGGCGGACATGTCCATGAGCATGACCACAGTTATGAGCATGCTCATAGTCACAGCCACGAGCATGCCCACCATCATGAGCATCGGGGAATGAGAGAGATCCGCCAGATCATTGACAGGGGAACGATGACCAAAAGGGCGAAAAGCCTGGCGCTGAAAATTTTTGAGATCCTGGCAGATGCCGAGGCAAAGGCTCACAATGTCCCTGTAGATGAGGTCCATTTTCATGAGGTGGGCGCAGTGGACTCCATCGTGGATATTGTGGCGGCTGCGGTATGCCTGGATAACTTAGATATCCGGGAGGCAGTGGTTCCGGTTTTATGTGAGGGAACGGGAACCGTGCGCTGCCAGCACGGTATTTTGCCGGTACCGGTGCCGGCGGTGGCCAATATTGTGAGAGCTCATAAACTGCCGATGAGGATTGTGGAGGCGGAAGGGGAATTTGTGACGCCTACGGGAGCCGCTATTGCGGCGGCTGTCCGGACCTGCCAAACACTTCCAAAAGAGTTTCTGGTGGAAAAGACAGGGGTGGGGGCAGGAAAACGCAATTATGATCGGCCCGGCATTTTGAGGGCCATGCTGATTCAGGATCAGTCCGGGGAAAAAGATGTGATTTATAAGCTGGAAAGCAACATCGATGACTGCAGCGGGGAGGTTTTGGGCTATGTGATGGAGAAACTGTTTGAGGCAGGAGCCAGGGACGTGCACTATACGCCTGTATTTATGAAGAAAAACAGGCCTGCCTGGCAGCTGAATGTGATATGCAGGGAAGAGGATATTGAAAAGCTGGAGCATATTATTTTCAGGGAGACGACGACCATCGGGATCCGCCGGATAGAAATGGAGCGGACTGTTCTGCGGCGGGAGGAAAAGACGGTCTCCACGGTTTTCGGCGAAGCACAGGTAAAGGTATGCGAGGCCAGAGGCGTGAAGCGGTTTTATCCGGAATATGACAGCGTGGCCGGGCTGGCGGGAATGAACCAGGTGCCCTTTTTCCAGGTATACCAGGCTGTACAGAAGCAATGCATGGAATAATCAATTAAAACGGGGCTGCCGCATTATCAGAATTATGCGGCGGTTCCTTTTTAGCTTCTAATAGCAGTGAAAATGTGATATGATATTCCTGAAAAGACGGAAGGAATGAACCCATATGTTGAAAGCCTTGAAAAACCAGTGGATAAATGCCTCATTAAAAAAGAAGCTGGGGCTTTTTGCGGTTATGCTGGCTCTTGTCATGGGAATCTCGGCGGTCATCAATGCCGCGGTGATGAATTTTATTATGGGGAATTTTAACGTGATCCTTAACGACAATTCCCGGTGCCACGATTTTCAGGAGGCCATGGAACTGGAAGTGAGGGCGTTTGAGGCTTATGTGCGCAGTCGAAATGAGGAAAAGCGTCAGGAGTATGTGCTGGCATGCGTCAGGACCGAGCGCTGTATCCATTCGCTGCCCTTTGACTATGAGAAAATCGGAAGCGAGCGCTATGCCCGGACCTGGAATGTGAAAAACAGCTATGAAAATTATGCCATACACCGGGATGCCGTCCTTGAGACGGATAACAGGGCGGAGGACTTTATTCCCCGGCTGTATAAGGTTTATGATATGCAGTCCTATCTGCAGACCTATGCCAGAAGGCTGGTGCAGGCAACGCTTAAAGAGGGCAATGTCAGTTACCAGGAAAAGCTTCCGGTTGTTTACCGGATGAGGTATGTGATCCTGGTATTTTCAGCGGCAGTGGTGGCGGTAACCATAGGGGTTACGAGGATTTTGTCCGATTCGGTTATAAATCCCATTGTGATGCTGGCAGGCAGCAGCCAGAAGATTGCAAACTATGACTTCAGCGAGCCGGATCTGGCTGTGGATAACAAAGATGAGATGGGCGATCTGGTAAAAGCTTTTAATAAGATGAAGCATGCCACAGAAGGGTATATTAATACATTAAAGAAGAACGGCGAAATAGCCCAGCTTCTCTATAAAGAAGAGATGGAAAAAATAGAAACGGAAAAACAGCTGGAGGCAGCCAGGCTGGAACTTTTGAAGAGCCAGATAAATCCCCATTTTCTGTTTAATACGCTGAACACCATCTCAGGCATGGCAAAGCTGGAGGAAGCCCGGACCACGGAACAGATGATTACAAGCCTCAGCAGCCTGTTCCGCTACAATCTGAAAATGTCAGAGCAGATGGTGATGATGGAACGGGAGCTTAAGGTTGTGGAGGATTATACATTTATCCAGAGGATGCGGTTCGGGGGAAGGATTGTTTATGAGTGCAAGCTGGAGCTGGATCCGGCGGTGGTGATGATTCCCGCATTTACTCTTCAGCCTTTGGTGGAAAATGCCATTATCCACGGCATTTCCAAAAAAGAAAAAGGAGGAAAGGTGCTTCTGCGGGCCTGGGAGGAGGAAGGCTGCGTGGTGGTCTCCGTGGCAGATACGGGGGTGGGCATGACAGAGAAGAGGTACAGGGAGATTTGCGCTGCCTTAAAGGAGAGCGTGGAGGCGGGGGAATCGAGGACTTCCAAGACAGGGATTGGCCTGGGAAACATATACAGGCGGGTTCACACCATGTATCAGAACGGTGAAGTGAAGATTTACAGCAGGGAAGGCCGGGGGACCGTGATTCAGATGCGGCTTCCCAAAGACGGTTTAAGGCATCAGGAGCGGTAAGGAGGGGGATTGATGTATCGGGTGTTGATTGCAGACGATGAAATGATTGAGAGGACGGTGCTTTACAGGGTTCTGGATAAAAATCTGAAAGGCCAGTGCGAGATTTTCCAGGCGGAGAACGGAAGGGAAGCTCTGGAAATCTATGAGAAGGAGAAGATACAGATCCTGATTCTGGATATTGAGATGCCGGGGATTAACGGGATTCAGGCTGCGGAGAAAATCCGTAAGACAGATAAAGAGTGCAGTATTATTTTCCTCACGGCATTCGACGAGTTTTCCTATGCAAAGAGGGCGATTACGGTCCGGGCCCTGGACTATCTTCTGAAACCTTATGATGAGCAGGAATTGATGCTGGTTATGGATGAGGCCATGCGGCAGGCGGAGGAACACAACCGGAGAAGGCAGCAGGCTTTGGTTCAGGAGAGGGATATGCTCTATCCGGGGGAAACGCAAAGTTTCCAGCCCCGGGCGGAAGATGAGACGGAAGAATCCGGCAGGGTCAGGATGGAGAAAGTGACGGAGATGATTTTCAGCTATATCCAGGATAACTACATGTATGATATTTCCATGCAGGATCTGGCGAAGGCTATGAATTATTCCGAGGCCTATTTCTGTAAGCTGTTTAAGCAGTGTTTCAGCAAAAATTTTACATCTTATCTGACGGAGTACCGGGTAAAGGAGGCAAAAAAGATGCTGGAGCTGCCGACTATCAATGTAAAGGACGTGGGACAGGCGGTGGGCTATATGGATTCCAACTATTTTGCCCGGGTATTCAAACGGATTACCGGACAGACGCCTACGGAATACCGCTTGTGCATATTCCAGAGAAAATAGCACAAAGTTAACAAAGGTCTGTCATAAGTGTATAAAAGAAAAGAGTATTTTGGTTAAAATTGTCCTATGTTTCACAAAAATTTACTGTGTTCATAGGACTGTTTTTTTTCTATAATAAATACAGCGTATAAGCATATTAAAAGAGGAGGAAGTGTATCATGAAAAAGAGATTTGTCAGTACGATTCTGTGTGCCGCAATGGTGGCAGGAAGTCTTACAGGCTGCGGATTAAAATCCCCGGATGAACCCACGACTGCAGCACAGACCACGGCGGCAGCTACAGAGGCGGCTTCGGAAGCAGAGGGAGAGACTACGGCGGCGCCTGCAGATAATGCCGGTGGTTCTTCAGGTGCATACGACACGGCCAATATGCCGGAGGTAACCCTGGTCTATGCGGAAGTTAACCCTCTGGATACCATCGTAGGCCAGATGGCTACTGATTTTAAGACCAAGGTTGAGGAGCTTTCCGACGGAAAGATCACGATTGACGTACAGGCCAGCGGTGTGCTTGGTTCTGAGAACGATGTTCTGGATACGATGCTGGGCGGCGGCGGAACTATTGAGATGTCCCGTATCTCCGCGTTTGCCCTGACCAGCTACGGCGGCCAGAAATCCATGCTTCTGTCCCTGCCCTACACATTTGTAAACCGCGACCATTTCTGGAATTTTGCCACCAGCCCTCTGGCTGAGGAGTTTTTGATGGAATCCCAGGAGAACGGTTCCGGTGTCAGAGGTCTCTATTACGGCGAGGAGGGATTCCGCCATTTCTTCACTGTAAAAGAGATTGCAGGCATCGAGGACTTAAAAGGCATGAAGCTGCGCGTGTCCAACGATCCGGTTATGAACGGCCTGGTAGAGGGACTTGGGGCATCCCCCACAGTAGTATCCTTTAACGAGCTGTATTCCGCTCTTCAGACCGGCGTGGTAGACGGTGCTGAGCAGCCCATTGCAAACTACAAGTCCAACGCATTTCCGGAGGTTGCTCCTACCCTGATTCTGGACGGACATACTCTGGGCGCCGTGCAGGTTATCATCACCGACGATGCGTGGGGGAAACTGACCGAGGATCAGCAGGCCATCATCATGGAGGCAGGAAAGTACGCTTCCGAACAGAACCGGGCAAATTCCCAGAAGAAGGAAAACGAGGTTCTGGAACAGTTAAAGAGCGAAGGTGTTAATGTTGTGGAGGTAACCGACATCGCTCCGTGGCAGGAAGCTACCAAGAAGGTTATCGAGGATAATACCAAGGGAAATGAGGATCTGTATCAGCAGATTCTGGATCTCCAGTAACGATTTCGCGTTTTTGAAGAGATAGAGTAAAACGTGGGCACAGAGGGTTCACACGCCTCTGTGCCTTTTATAAACCGGAGTTTTGTCCGGTTTTAATGAAGGAGGGGTTTGTATGCCAGAGATTTTTAAAACCATTGACAAGATTAAACCGGCATATGATATTACATACAAGGCGGTTATGGTTATCTGTAAACTGCTGTTGATTGCTGATATTCTCATCACAACTATGGCGGTGTTGGGCCGTTATATCCCGTTTATTCCGGATCCGGCCTGGAGTGAAGAGGTGGTTTTGACCTGTATGTCCTATATGGCCGTGCTGTCGGCAGCCCTTGCCATCAGGAGAGGGGCCCATATCCGCATGACCGCCTTTGACTTGTATCTGCCCAAGGGGCTGGTAAAGTTTTTGGATATTCTGGCAGACTCAGGGGTGCTGGTCCTCTCGGTGATTATGATTGTGGTAGGATGGCAGTATGCCGCAGGCCTGGGGGCAAAAGGCAGCTATGTAAGTATGCCCAAAGTATCCAGATTCTGGATGTATTTCCCGGTTCCCCTGGCCGGAGTCGCCATGCTGATTTTTGAGCTGGAGGCAATCTATAATGATATTAAGGGATTCTTTGTGAAGGAGGAGGCATAAGTATGAGTGTAGATACGATGGCGATTGCCATTTTGCTTGGTAGTTTCTTTGTGATGGTATTTCTGCGGTTTCCCATCGCCTATGCAGTGGCCCTTGCTTCCGTGTTCTGCCTTTTGTCCCAGGGGCTGCCTCTGACAACCATCTGCCAGCAGATGGTAAAGGGTATCAGCTCCTTCAGCCTGATGGCAGTGCCGTTCTTTATTACCATGGGCTGCCTTATGGGTTCCGGCGGTATCTCGGAGAAACTTATTGCCCTGGCCAATGCCTGTGTGGGATGGATGAGAGGCGGTATGGCTATGGTTAACATCGTGGCCTCCTATTTCTTCGGCGGCATCTCCGGCTCTGCGTCGGCGGATACGGCTTCCCTGGGCTCCATCCTGATTCCCATGATGGTAGATCAGGGATATGACGATGATTTTTCCACAGCGGTAACAATCACCTCATCCTGTGAGGGGCTTTTGGTTCCGCCCAGCCACAACATGGTAATTTATGCCACTACGGCAGGCGGTATCTCCGTAGGCAGCCTGTTTCTGGCAGGGTATGTGCCGGGTGCTCTTCTGGCGGCAACCCTGATGATCGGATCCTACATTATCTCCGTAAAGCGCAACTATCCCAAGGGGGAGAAGTTCAGTATCGCGAACCTGTTTAAGCAGCTTCTCGTATCCTTCTGGGCGCTGGCGGCAGTGCTTATTGTGGTATTCGGCGTGGTGGGCGGCTGGTTTACGGCTACAGAGTCGGCGGCCATTGCGGTTATCTACAGTTTGATTGTCAGCGTATTTATTTACAAAGGGCTGGACTGGAAAGGCGTATGGAGAGTTCTGGGCGACTGTGTTGACACACTGTCCATCGTTTTGATCCTGATTGCCACCTCCAGCATCTTCGGATACTGCCTTACCAGGCTTCATGTGCCGGATCTGGCGGCCAACGCCATCACAGGCCTTACAAGGAATCCGATTCTTCTGGCCCTGATGCTGAACCTGATTCTGCTGGTTCTGGGATGTATTATGGATATGGCTCCCATTATCCTGATTGCCACACCCATCTTGCTTCCCATCGCCACATCCATCGGTCTGGATCCCATCCAGTTCGGTATTATGGTCGTGCTGAACTGCGGTATCGGCCTTCTGACACCGCCCGTAGGCGCGGTATTGTTTATCGGCTCTGCAGTGGCTAAGGTGCCTATGGAGAAAGTGGTAAAAGCGACCCTTCCGTTCTATTTGTGCATGGTGATTACGCTGCTTCTGATTACATTTATTCCGGGAATCAGTTTGTGGCTGCCTCAGTTGATGGCAAAATAAGATTGTGATAAGATTAAGAGGACATTGCGGTGTGACAACACGGCGGTGGCCTCTTATTTTTGTGCGGTTGGAAAGGGAAGAAGAATGGCAGGAAAATCAAAAGCGGGAAGAAGTATTGTAATATTGCTGGCAGCAGTCCTGACTGCGGGGGCAGGTGCGGCCTGCTGGCCTTGGATGCATGACGGAGGGGATATGCTGGTTCCTGAGTTTGTACTCACATACGCGGAAAACCAGCCGGAGGATTACCCGACTACCCAGGGGGCCTACCGGTTCGCCGCGCTGGTGTATGAGAGGACGGGAGGCAAGGTGGAGATTCAGGTCAGCGCAGGGGGGATTTTGGGCGAGGAGCAGAGCACCATTGAGCAGATGCAGTTCGGGGGAATTGATTTTGCCAGAGTTTCTCTGTCCTCTGTTTCCGATTTTATCCCAAAGATGAATGTGCTGCAGATGCCCTATCTGTACACAGACGCGGAGCATATGTGGCAGGTGCTGGAGGGGGATATCGGGGACGAGTTTTTGAAAACTCTTGACGGCCATGGCCTGGTAGCGTTGTCCTGGTACGATGCGGGGGCGAGGAATTTTTACAGCACGGCAAAACCGGTGGAGACTTTGGAGGATATGAGAGGGATGCGGGTCCGGGTGCAGGAGTCGGAAGTGATGAAGGCGGTGGTGGAGGCATTGGGAGCATCTGCGGTTCCTATGGCCTATGATGAGGTATACTCGGCTCTGGAAACCGGCGTCATCGACGGGGCGGAGAACAACTGGCCTTCTTATGACTCTATGCGGCATTATGAGGTAGCGCCCTACTATACAGTAGATGAACATACCCGTGTGCCGGAACTGCAGCTGGTGTCGGAGGCCACCTGGAAAAAGCTTCCCGCGGAATACCACGAGATTATACGGCAGTGCGCCAGGGAGTCGGCCGTTTACGAGAGGAAACTGTGGGCCGAGAGAATCCGGGAGGCAGAGGAGCGGGTCAGGAGGGCAGGCTGTCAGGTGATAGAGCTTACACTGGAGGAAAAAGCCAGGTTTCGGGAAGCTATGATCCCTATCTATGGGGAATACTGCAGTGATTATATGGATATTATAGAAAAAATTATTGATGCGGACAAGTAAGTTTATGGTAACCGTTCAGGTACCCCCTAAGCCGGATAACTGGAACTTTAAATTTGCCATATTGCTGTATTGTTGAGTGAGTGAAGTTGGGGCGGGGATTGTTGTGAGCCAGTCAGAGAAGGAGGGATGTCCCGTCCGGGTTCAGATATGCCAGACATTC
>JAAWLV010000036.1 GCA_022798105.1 Hungatella sp. | reverse complement strand
GATTTCCGCTTTAAGGGCTCATCGGAATGTCTGGCATATCTGAACCCGGACGGGACATCCCTCCTTCTCTGACTGGCTCACAACAATCCCCGCCCCAACGTTACTCACTCAACAATACAGCAATAGGACGAATTTAAAGTTCCCTAACCCCAGACTGTGGCGATAGGGCATATGCTTTGCACCCATAATGTAGTGGTCCATGGCTAATCAGCGGAGTAATTAGCCATGGTGTGAACAGTAACAGAAATTTATTAAGGATTCAGAAATTTCAGACTCCAGTCTTGTACTGGGGTCTGGAATTTATTATAATGTACACGTAGGCAATGAGCAGTGCGAAAAAAGATGGGCAGGAAGCTGCGTCGTGCTTGCACGTAAGCAGCTTCCTGCCCATCTTTTTTCATAGGGCGAAGCCCGTGAGCGAGATGGAGCGACAGCGGAATCGAGCACCACTGCGGAGTACCGGGCCGCGCCCCCCAGACGAGCCAAAACGCCGTGTTCCATTCCGGGCAAAGCGCCAGCGAGCCGTCCTACCCGGGCTCTGCCCGAGCCCCCCCTCCGGGCAAAGCGCCCACGCCCTATCCCTCCGCGGGCTCTGCCCGCTCCCCCTCAATAAAAACAGAACAGGAGACCAAACCGTGGAAGAAAAAACCAAAACCCCACCCCCATCCACCCCCCAATCCTCAGAAGATGAATACGAAAAAATCTGCTACATCTGCCGCCGTCCGGAGAGCAAAGCCGGCCCCATGATTCAGATGCCCGGCAACATGAGTCTCTGCCACGACTGCATGCAGAAAGCGTTCGACGCCGTAACCAAAGGAGGCATGGACTTATCTCAGATCCAGAACATGCCCTACATGAACTTAAATCTGGCTGATTTCGCCAACATGAATCTCCCAAACACAGAGATTCCCCAAAAAAAGCGGATCAAGAAAAAATCTGCCAAGCCGCAGGCTCCGGCTTTCAGCATAAAAGATATCCCGGCTCCTCACAAGATAAAAAGCAGCCTTGACGAATATGTCATCGGCCAGGAGCAGGCAAAAAAAGTAATGGCAGTGGCTGTCTATAACCATTATAAGAGGGTTTTTTACAAGGATTCCGCAGGCTCTGCCCAGGAAGAGGATATAACCATAGAAAAATCCAACATCCTCATGATAGGGCCTACCGGAAGCGGGAAGACCTATCTGGTAAAAACCCTGGCGCGCCTTTTGGACGTACCCCTTGCCATTGCCGATGCCACGGCGCTTACAGAGGCCGGCTACATCGGGGATGATATCGAAAGTGTGGTTTCCAAACTTCTGGCGGCAGCTGACAATGATGTGGAAAAAGCCGAGAGAGGAATTATTTTCATAGACGAGATCGACAAAATCGCCAAGAAAAAGAACACCAACACCAGGGATGTCAGCGGAGAGTCGGTACAGCAGGAGCTTTTAAAGCTGTTGGAGGGAAGCGTAGTGGAAGTGCCCGTAGGTTCCAACCAGAAAAACGCGTTAACTCCTATGGCCACAGTGAACACGGACAATATCCTGTTTATCTGCGGAGGCGCGTTTCCTGACCTGGAAGACATTATAAAACAGCGTCTGAACAAAACCTCCTCTATCGGTTTTAAAGCAGAGCTGAAAGACCGCTATGACGACGACCCGGATATTTTAAGCCATGTTGTCAATAAAGATCTGCGCACCTTCGGCATGATTCCGGAGTTTTTGGGCCGCCTGCCGGTTGTGGTCACCCTCCGGAAACTGACAAGCCCTATGCTGGTGGAGATTTTAAAAAGGCCTAAAAACGCTATCATAAAGCAGTACGCTAAGCTGTTAGCGTTGGATGAGGTAAAGCTGGTATTTGAGGACGAGGCCCTGGAGTGGATTGCCCGGGAGGCTCTGGAAAGGGAAACCGGAGCCAGAGCTCTGCGGGCTATCATGGAAGAATTTATGCTGGATATTATGTTTGAAGTCCCCAAAGATCCGGGCATCGGAACCGTGGTCATCACCAAAGGCTATCTGGAGAAAAACGGAGGACCACGGATTGAGATGCGCGGATAGAAACAGAAGAAAAAAATTTAGTCCCGCAGGGAAATAAACGAATTGTAGAGATCCAAAGTACCGTACCCCCATTCGCGATTGGGGTATGTGTAGTTTGGATTTCTGTTTGCTCCCCGAATGAGTGTAGCTTTTACAAGGTCGCTGCCGATGACGGGGTAAGGTCCGACAGGATACTGCCAGGAGTAAATATTCGCTACAGCCCCCGCTACATGGGCGGCGGCCACCGAGGAACCGGTCATGCGGATCATGGGATATTCACCGGGGATGGACGAGATCCCGGGGCCGTACACATCTACACCGGGGGCGGCCAGATCCGGCTTAGTCCTCCCATCGCGGGTGTAGCCTCTGCTGGAGTGGATAAACAGGCTTCCGTCCATGTGATTGTAGGTGCTGACCGTAATGGGAAATTCGGAATTGCCCGGAGCCACAATGGTGGTATAGGGATCCGCCTGAAGAAAATACGTATCCGGCGATATAAACCCCTCGCTGGGTAGCCACATGTGATAGACGCCGGAGAAGGTGATGGTGGGATAGACCCGAATCCGCCAGATGCCCGGAACCGGGGAAATAAAGCGCAGGGAAGCCAGATAGCTGCTCTGGAATCCCAGGGCGGTGGCGTAGGAGACTGCGATGACTGTAGGTTCCAGGGAAAAGTTTATGGTGGTCTCACTGTTCAGGGTCAGAGGGATTCTCTGGATTGCCTCCCCTGTAGGGGAGACAAAGCCTACGGTGTAGATTTCCGGAGAGTTGGCCCACAGTTCAATGGCAAAGCCCTTCTCTCCTTCTCCCACCCGCAGTTCCACTTCATCATAGTCCGAATATCCTCCGGCCGGGCGGTTCACCTGTCCAAGGTAGTGGTGGCGCAGCCCGGCTTCATTGCCGGCAGGACACACGGCAGCGACGCCCATGAAAGCCCGCAGGCTGTTTAAAACCTCTCCCACAGGCGCCGCTCCGCTGTGACCGCCGTGGTTGGTACCCAGGCCCAGACAGATAACCAGGGGCATCCGGTGGCGGCGTGCCAGGAGCGTTAAGTAAGTAATTCCCATCATGATGTCGTTGCTCTGGTAGGCGTCGGCATTATCGGGTATCATATAATACTGCCGGAGATATTCTTTGGCGGGTTTTAATTTAACGATCCCAAGATAGCTTAGGGGAGCGGCTCCTACGAAATTCATTGAGGGTTCATACCGTCCGGCTGCGATTCCGGCCAGAAACGTCCCATGTCCGCTGGTGTCTGCGGCGGGAACGATGTCGAGGGGAGATTCGCTCCTTAAAGCCTGGTTAATATCCTCTTCGGTGTACTCCTTTCCATAAAGAAAAGGAAACAGGAAAGGCCGGTTGCCTGTCAGTTCAAACCCCCCGTCCGGGGCAGTCTGATCCCACAGACCCAGAATCCGGGTGCTTCCGTCCGGGTTGCGAAACAGAGGATTCTGATAATCAATACCTGTATCAATAAGACCTACAATGACTCCCGTTCCGCTGGATTCCAAAGCAGGCTGGCGGAAAGTCGAAACGATTCCGGAAGCTTCCATGCTGGTGGTATCCATAAGGCCGAAAAGCGACGGGATGGACTCATAGGAGTGGTTGGGAATGCTTAAAGGCAGGGCTTCACTCAGGGGAAGATGATAGACGACGTAGGATTCATTGACATAACTGATGCAGTCAGTGCCCAGAATGTCCGTCAGCTCATCCAGGGAAGCAGCGTTGTGGCGGTAGATAAAGTCGGCATAATCCTGGCCGGCTACATTGGCAGTGCAGTCGCTCATAATCGAAATCCTGAAAAGGGTTTTCTCTATTATATGCAGAAAATGAATGAGAACCTACTGGACGGAAAAAGATAATCATAGTACAATGAAACATAATTGATGAAAAAAGGAAAGGAGTTTCATTATGGGATTATTGCTGTTGATTTTAACGGCTGCCCTTGTGGATTTGGCAATCAAATCCGTTATCGAGGAGGCCGACCCGTCAGAATTTCCAAAAAAGCTGGAGGGAAGCAGGGGGCTTATTATGCTCCACAGAAAGCATAACGCCGGATTTCCGATGGGGGTTTTTAAAAGCAGGCCGGAGTTCGTAAAAGTGGTGCCGATGGTTGTGCTGTCCGGTGTGGCCGGAATCTTTTTCTGGGTTTATCCCAAAAAGGGCTATGGGGCGGAAAAGCTGGGAACCAGCCTGGTTTTGGGCGGAGGCTTAAGCAACCTCTACGACCGGATGAAGAAAGGGTATGTGGTGGACTATTTTAGTATCCGCCTGGGAAAACTTAAAAAAATTGTGTTCAATCTGGGCGACATTTTTATTTTCCTGGGGGCTGTAATTCTGCTTTTGGCTGAGTTTGCGGAAACTGTGAGAGAGCGGTGAAAATAGCATATTGACAAACATCCATATTTGAGTGATAATATAGTCATAATGTTATAACATTAGAAACCTGGAGCATAGAACATCCATATTTCCCAACATACAGAGCTTTTATTAGGATACAGTGAAATATGGACATATGTGTTTGCTGTGCTCTTTATCAGAAAAATAATAACATTATGAGAGGATAACCATATGAGATACGAATTTCCGCAGGATTTTAAGTGGGGCAGTGCAGTTTGGGCACAGGGGACAGAAGGAGCTTTTGACCGGGACGGGAAAGCGCCTACTGTATGGGACGAGTACTACCGTCTTGCGCCGGAACGGTTTTATGACGGAGTCGGGCCTGGGGAAACCCTGAACTGGTATGAGGATTATGAGCGGTACGCAGCACTGGCTGAGGAGATGGGGCACAACAGTTTCAGGACATCTATCTTGTGGGCCCGGCTGCTGCCCGACGGAGTTCATGTGAATGAGAAGGCGGTCAAGTTTTACAGAGGGATGTTTAAGGCCTTTAAAGACAGGAATATGGAATTATCGGTTGTCTTGTACTGGTTTGATATGCCGCTGCTGTTTGAAAAGGAAGGCGGTTTTACCAACCGGAAAGTCATAGAACCCTTTGTCCGTTATTGCAGAAAATGTTTTGAGCTTTTTCAGGATCTGGTGGATATCTGGTATGTTTACAATGAGCCTATCGTGGATGTCATGATAAAGTACCAGAATGATATGTGCTATCCTAACCTGTGTGATTGGAATCTGGCCAGCAATGCGGTGTATTATATGGCAGTTGCCCATGGTAAGGTTGTTGAGCAGTTCAGAAAGGGTGCCTTTAAAGGAAGGATCGGAAGCGTACTGAATCATGGCTGCATTTATCCGAGAAGCCAAAATGCCGGAGATGTGAAGGCAGCCGGGGATTTAGCTGCTGTAACTCAATATTGTTTTGAAGATCCACTGCTTCTTGGAAAGATAAACAGCACCTGGCTGCAGCTGGCAAGGGACAATGGGGCTCATATAGATATATTGGATGAAGACTTGAAATGCATTGAGGAGAACCGCATCTGCCTGCTGGGGCTGAATATTTACAGTCCCACCCGGGTAAAGTGCCGGGAGTATCTGAGAAACCCGGACGCGCCGGTAACCATGGATTCTTTCAGCGAGCCCTACGTGATGCATGGACGGCAGATGAATAATGACAGAGGATGGGAGATTTATCCCAAGTGCATGTATGACGCACTTATGCTGATGAAGGATCGTTACGGAAATCCTGAGATGCGGATCACAGAAAACGGAATGGGGATTCAGAACGAGTCGCGTTTCAGGGATGACAAAGGGCAGATACAGGACGATTACCGTATAGATTATGTGAAGAGGCATTTGATTTATGCACATAAGGCAATTGAAGACGGTGCAAATCTCGTGGGATATAACATGTGGTCCTTTGTTGATCTGTGGTCTCCGTCTAACCAGTTTAAGAATTGTTACGGATTTTATGAATATAATCTGAAGACAAAAGAGGCAAGAAGAAAGAAGAGTGCAGACTGGTTTGAACAGGTGACAAAGGAGAATGGATTATCCCGGTTTACAATTGCCGGAATCTGATATATACTGAATAGAAGAGATGGAGAATTTAGGAAGGAGCGGACAGGTACGCTCCTTCCTAAGTCTAATGGGGAAAACTTTTCTGAACACAGGGAAATTACAGAAGGAGGCATAAGATGAAGTTGCAATTTCAAAGCGGGGAGAAGCCGCTGTGGAGCCAGCTTTATGATATACTGGAAGCGCGTATTATGAACGGGGAATACAGGGAAGGCGATATACTGCCCAGTGAGAAGGCGCTGATGGATGAATTTGAGATATCGAGGATCACAGTTCGTCAGGCGATGGACCGACTGATTAATGCAAAGCTGATCTGCAGAAAAAGAGGCAAAGGAACCATTGTCCTTAAAAAGGAGGATATGGTTGCAACTTCGTTCGTGTCCTCTTTTAATGGAGTGGAGGAGAAAAATAACGCAAAAGATCGAAGAGTTATTTCTGTTGAATATGTGACGCCTACGATTGAGGCTGCATATTTCTTTGGAATCTCTGTTAATAAGCCTGTTTTAAAACTAACACGCCAGACATACGTGGACGAATCCATCGTCACCCACTATGAGACCTATATTAATCCCATAGTCCCGGTTGATGATCAGACGGATTTTGGCGGTTCTATGTATGAAAAACTGGAACAGGCAGGCTTTCCCATCACCAAGGTCAAGGAAAAAATTACCGCATCTATCATAACGGGCAAAGAGAAGGAACTGTTTAAAATCAATAAGACAGAAGCCATTATGAACCGAATCCGAATGGGGAGTTCTGATGATACCCCCATTGAATATACATACTCAAAATATGTGGCAAAAGGATATGAACTGGTTATTGATTTAAAATAAGCATTTATAAGAGAAAGGGGGAATTTTATTTTTAAATGTTATAACATTATGACAAAAATAAGTTGCATATCCATAATAGTTATGTTATAATAATGTCATAACATTTAAGAAAAGGAGAGAGTAGGATGGATGTGTTGCAAAGCAGGATTGAAAAGGTATTGTTACCCATTGGCACATGGCTGGGAGAAAACAGGTATTTGACGATCCTAAGAAAAGCATTTATGGCAGTTATGCCCCTGACAATTACCGGTTCCATTGCCTTGATTATCCAGTTTTTTCCGTTTATTGACAAGATTATTCCGGCAGATATTATGATGGAGATCTCAAACTTCCTTGGCGTGGTATCCAGCGCTTCTCTAAGCCTGGCAGCGTTGTTTCTGTGTGCCAGTATCGGATATTACTATACAAAGGAAGAGGGGCATGAGGCTCTGTTCGGAGCCATTGTGGGGTTTAGCAGTTTTCTTATCGTTACACCTCTTGAGATGGCGGTGGAAGGGCTGGAAGGCATGTTGTCAGGAGTGATTCCCATGACATGGCTGGGAGGACAGGGACTGTTTGTAGCTATTATAATTGGATTTTTATCAAGTTTTCTCTTCAACAAGCTGATGAAATCCAGGTACACCATTAAGCTGCCCGATTCCGTTCCGCCTATGGTTACGGAGCCTTTTAAGGTTTTGATTCCTCAGTTTCTTACATTTATTGTATTGGCGGCAATCCGTTACGGCATCAGCTTCACGGCATTCGGTGATATTCATACGCTGGTTTTTGATATTTTACAGACTCCCCTTATGGCTCTCGGAACAAGTCTTCCGGCATCCATTATTGTTGTTATATTCATACAGTTGATGTGGTTTATGGGACTTCATGGCCAGAATATAGCCGGGGCGGTTATGGATCCTATCTGGCAGGCAGCAATGATCGCCAATTTGACGGCGGTTCAAAACGGGGGAACCCCACAGTATATTTTTACATCTCAGTTTTTTACGGGATTTATCTGGATGCAGTTTTCTTCGCTGATTATTGCCTGTCTGATTTTTGCAAAGAGCGAACAGTTAAAGGCAGTAGGAAAATTATCTATCGGCTCGGCATGTTTTAACATTTCAGAACCCATTGTATTTGGCGGGCCGGTTGTATTTAACTTTATATTGTTGATCCCCTGGGTTCTGTCTATGGTAGTTTATGTGATCATCACGTGGGCTTCCATGGCGCTGGGCATATGTCCCCTGCCTTTAGGAACCAATATTCCCTGGACGACTCCCCCGTTGATTTCCGGGTGGCTGATTACAGGTTCTCCCATGGGAGCCGTGCTTCAGATTGTCAATGTGATTGTAGGAATCTTTGTCTATCTGCCGTTTGTAAAAATGTACGACAAGCAGCTGGTTGAAGAAGAATCGAGGGCCCAGTCATGAGATTTGATCCGGGATTTGATATTGCTCCTACATATGATCCCCTGGGATTTCGATACGGTGCAGGGGTGTTCGGGCCAAAACCGGAAGACAGAAGCCTGGATGCCATAAGAAAAAATCTTCTGGATCCCGGCTGCGGGGGGCCGGAAACCGTATATTCCATTGTTATGGATGTGGGGAGAAAAGAAGACCGGGAGATTATGCTGGAGCGAAATCTCCTGTACGGGGTTGTGACCTATGCAAAAGGAACCCTTGGAAGGGAACCTGTGCGTTCCCAGGGACATATCCATGCAGTTTCTCAGTCATGCGGGATGTCAACCTGCGAGGTGTATGAGATTTGGAACGGCAGCGCGTACATTTATATGCAGGAGACAGCCAAAGATAATCCGGGAAGGTGCTATGCGGTTTACGCAGGGGCGGGGGATGTGGTGATTGTACCTCCCGGGTGGGCCCATGCGACCATCTCTGCGGACATTACGCAGAACCTGACATTTGGGGCATGGTGCGTAAGGGACTTTGGATTCGATTATAAGGATGTGAGGGCACATAAGGGAATCGCATGGTTTCCTGTTGTCGCGGACAGCCAAATTGAATTTATTGCGAATCATAATTATGAAAAGAGCCGGATTATCATTAAGGCGCCAAGGGTGTACAGGGAATTTGGGATAGAGAAAGGACAATCTATTTATGGGCAGTTTGTGGATGACCCGGATCGGTTTTTGTTCGTGTCCAGGCCTCAGACTGCAAAAAAAGAGTGGGAACATTTTGTTCCGTAGGAGGACATCAATGAAAGTGCTGGAACCAGAGGTTATTCACCATATACAAGGCGGAGTTTTAGAGGGAGACAACGCAGAGAAATACACAAAGTATTATAAGGAGGTAAAGGAACTTTACAGCGGCAGGAGGGAGGACGACCCGGTTGTGTATGAAGTTTATTCCTACACAAAAGGGGCGGATGTTTTAGGCAATCTTAATTGGGGCCTGACAGTTTTGAAACCTGTCCTAATCGACAGTGAATGCAATATGACAAAGGGACATTTTCATGTAAATAAAGACTGCGCGGAGATTTATATTGGGATCGCAGGGGAAGGCCTGCTCCTTCTGATGGACGAGAAAGGAAATACATGGGCGGAGAAGGTATATGAGGGGTCGCTGCACCATATCGACGGGAAGACTGCCCACCGGCTGGTTAATACAGGGGACAGGGACTTGAAGGTAGGGGCGTGCTGGCCTACTTCGGCAGGACATGACTACCAGGCGATACAGGATAAGGAATTTGGATACCGCATTTATAAACGGGGCGGAAAACTTGAATTTGCAAAAAGGCAGGATCATGTGGATGAATTACGATAAATATCCGGAAATAAAGATCGATGGTTTCGACGGCGCCGTATTTAAGAATAAAGAAGCCGTTGTAAGGCAGCTGTCCCGGTATAGGGATCGCCGGGATTTTTGCCTGGCAGTTGACTGCTATCCCGGCGTTGATGATGAGGTTCTGGCAATGGTGCGGGAGGCATACCATCCTGAACTTGTCATAAGAAGCGAGGACATATTTTATTCCGGACAGCAGCTGACTGAGATGATGAAGCCAAACCTGACAGACGACCGGGTCCGCGGAGTTATGTATTACGGGTGCATGGAGGACTTTGTGGATGAAAGACAGCTGGAGGAAAAAAGGCGGCTTCTGTGCGGGAAAAAAAGGATTTTGGTGTACGGCGTAGGCGCAGGACTTGTGACTCGGGGCGATGTGTATATTTACTGCGATCTGGCAAGGTGGGAGATTCAGCTGCGGTACCGGAAGGGAATGCCCAATTTTAAACAGGACAATGTGAATGAGGACACGTTAAAAAAGATTAAAAGAGGGTTTTTTGTAGAGTGGCGGATTGCCGATAAGCACAAGCGGAATATGTTTGAGGAAATCGACTATCTTATTGACAGCAATGTTGCAGGCGCCCCCAAGATGATCACAGGGGAGGCGTTTCGCCAGGGGTTAAGGCAGACGGTTAAAAGGCCTTTCAGGCTGGTGCCCTATTTTGACCCGGGCGTCTGGGGCGGGCAGTGGATGAAAAAAGTCTGCGGGCTTGGCGAAGAGGAGAAGAACTATGCCTGGAGCTTTGACGGCGTTCCGGAGGAAAACAGCCTGTATTTAACGTACGGCGGCACGAGGATCGAGATTCCGGCCATGGATCTGGTGCTTTATCAGCCCATAGAGCTGCTGGGGATGAAAAATTACTGCCGGTTCGGCGCGGAATTTCCCATCCGGTTCGATTTTTTGGATACCATGGGAGGGCAGAACCTGAGTTTGCAGGTGCACCCTTTGACGGAATACATAAAATCCCGTTTCGGAATGGCCTACACCCAGGATGAAAGCTATTATATTTTGGATGCGGGGGCAAAAGGAGGCGTATATCTGGGGCTTAAGGAGGGGATTGATCCCGAAGAAATGATTGCGGATCTGAAAAGGGCCCAGGCAGGCGAAGGCGCCTTTGAGGCGGAGCGGTATGTAAACTTTTTTCATGCAGAAAAACACGATCATTTTTTGATTCCCGCAGGGACGGTGCACTGTTCGTCTGCTGACTGCATGGTGCTGGAGATAAGCGCCACCCCGTATATATTTACGTTTAAGCTGTGGGACTGGGATCGGCTGGGCCTGGACGGCCTGCCCCGCCCGATTCATATTGAGGACGGGGAGAAGAATATCCGGTGGGATCGCACGACAGCATGGGTGCAGGAGAATCTGGTAAACCAGACGGAGGTGATCCATGAGGATCAAGACTATGTAGAAGAAAAAACAGGGCTTCACGAGTATGAATTTATTGAGACGCGACGTTTTACTTCCAAATACATGACCCGTCATTCCTGTAAAGACGGATTCCACATGCTGAACCTTGTGGAGGGGAGCCAGGCGGTTGTGGAGAGCCCTTCGGGAGCGTTTAAACCGTTTACCGTCCACTATGCGGAGACTTTCATTGTTCCGGCAGCCGTGGGAGAGTACACAATCAGGCCGGTTGATCCGGATGAGTGTATCAGAATTATCAAAGCGTATGTAAGACAATATTGAATTAAAACAGGATTCGGGAGGCTGCCGCAGAAACCAAACATGCGGCAGCCATTTTAATGGTTCTATGCGGTTATGTCCGCAGGGAACCTGTGGAGAGTAACGCCGCGATTTTCAAAAATCCGGGATGGAATCCGGAGTGCTGTGTTTATATTTGACAAAACGGAAAAAATCATGTACAATATCACCTAAAAAATATGT
This sequence comes from Hungatella sp., assembly GCA_022798105.1. Lineage (GTDB taxonomy): Bacteria > Bacillota > Clostridia > Lachnospirales > Lachnospiraceae > UBA3402. The sequence goes on along the minus strand of JAAWLV010000036.1, from coordinate 7,982 downwards.
ATATAAGGAGTGATTTTTTTTGGATTCGAGTGACGTCATACAGTTGCTTATTTTAATTATTTTATTGGCGTTATCGGCATTTTTCTCATCGTCGGAAACAGCGCTTACTACTGTGAACAAGATAAGGGTCAGGACTCTGGCAGAATCCGGGATGGAGAAGGCCGTAGTTTTGTCGAAGGTTATTGAACAGCAAAGTAAGATGCTCAGTGCGATTCTCATTGGAAACAATATTGTGAACCTGTCTGCGTCCTCTCTTTTGACTACCCTGACCATAAAGATTTTCGGGAATAAAGCGGTAGGAGTGGCAACCGGTGTATTAACTTTGCTCATACTTGTATTCGGTGAGATTACGCCCAAGACCTTGTCCACTATATCTGCGGAAACCATGGCTTTGAGAAGTGCAGGTATTATATACGGCCTGATGTGGGTTTTGACACCGGTAATCGCAGTGGTTAACAAGCTGTCTTTGGGAGTGCTGATGCTTTTGAGAGTGGATCCGAACAAACGGCAGGAGATGATAACGGAGGATGAGCTGCGGACGATTGTGGAGGTCAGCCATGAAGAGGGCGTTATTGAGACGGAAGAGAAAAAGATGATTAACAACGTGTTTGATTTTGGGGATTCCCTGGCAAAGGATATTATGGTGCCCAGAATCGACATGACATTTGTAGACGTGGAAGCGACTTATGAGGAACTGCTTGACATTTTCAGAAAAGAAAAATACACTCGTATTCCTGTGTATGAAAATAATACAGACAATGTTATCGGCGTTATCAATGTAAAAGACTTACTGCTGATTGACGATTATGAGGGATTTCATATCCGGGATCACATGCGTAAGCCTCTTTTTACGTATGAGTATAAGAAGACCGCGGAACTTATGGTGGAGATGCGGGGAACTTTTAAGAATATCGTTATTGTGCTTGATGAATACGGCGCGACGGCCGGACTTATAACTCTGGAGGATATGCTGGAGGAGATTGTCGGGGAACTGCGGGACGAGTATGACGAGGATGAGGAGGAAAGCCTGGTGGAGACAGAGCCGGGAGTGTACTCTGTGGCGGGAGCCATGAAGCTGGGGGATATTAACGACCGGCTGGGACTTGAGCTGGAGTCGGAGGACTATGATTCTGTGGGCGGACTGGTTATCGGCCTTCTGGATCATCTTCCCGGGGAAGGCGAGGAGGTCAGTGACAAGGGAATCCGGTTTATTGTGGAGAGTGTAGATAAAAACCGTATTGATAAAATCCGCATGATTCTGCCGGCTAAGGAGTCGGAGGATGAGAAGGAATCTGCCGCTGCAGTTTAGCAAGTTTTATTCCGGCGTCTGCAAAGCCGGGCGCAGGCGCTGCTGCGCCGCCATGCAGATACACACAAAGCAGTATTAACTGGATACTCCGCCGATAATCCCGCTTCCTGTGCAAAGTGCCAGTGCGGTGAGAAGCTGGGCGGTGTCGGAGGCAAGCCCTTTATTGATAACAAAGGATACTGCCAGCAGTATGAGAAAATAGGCAAGGCCTGCCGAAAGGCCGCAGAAGAACCTTTGCCGTTTCAACCCTTTTCCCATAAGAAATCCGGCAAGGCCGCAGGAGAGAAGATAGATGGCATTAACTGCCATTTTTACCTGGGCTTCTTTTAGACGGAACTTATAAAGGGCGAAGGAAGTAACAATTAATAAAATACCGGATAACACATAGGAAAGTAACAGGGAGCGAAGCAATACCCTGGGAGCAGATGTTTCCATAGCCACTCCTTGATGTTTTCTTGGTTACACTATATTCAATCGGCGGGGGAAATATGTACAAGAGTGCCGAAGGAGAAGCGTGAAAGATGGAGAAGCAGGAGAAGGGCCGGATTAAAGGCTTTAAGATTCGTACATTAAATTATTCTATGATTGTGGCGGCAGCCGTATTGTATGCGGTTTTGATTTATGCCACGTTTCAGGTTTCCGTAAAATATGAGAAGCTGATCAAAACCACGGAGGAGTACATCAGCTGTGAGAAGGATGCAGGCCTGGTAAGGGAAGGCTCCGATTATCTGACGGAACAGGTCCGGCTTTATGCGATTACGGCAAAGCCGGAATATATGGAGGCTTACTTTACGGAAAAGGATGTTTCCAGGCGCAGAGAGAAGGCTTTGGAGGAGATGGGAGAATTGGGAAACAGCGCCCAGGCCTACGAATTTCTTCAAAAGGCGCTGGACAATTCCAACCGTCTTGCAGAGCGGGAAATCTATGCGATGCGTCTGATTGCCCAGTCTCAGGGATATCCGCTGGAGTCTCTTCCCCAGGAGGTGGCGCAGGTGGAACTTTTGGAGGAGGACAGCCATATAAGCCCTGAGGAGATGGCGGGGAAGGGACAGAGTATGGTGTTTGATTCTGAATATCAGAACGCCAAAGAACTGATCAGGACCAATACCGAGTATTTTCTGGAGGCCATTGTAACATGGACAAAGGATAAGCAGGTAGACAGCGCTGCGGTTTTGGAGCGCATTTTGACATACCAGAGACTGTGTATCAGCGCGCTGTTCGTTCTCAATACGATCACGTTTGTGCTGGTGATTGTGCTTATTGTAAGGCCTTTGCAGATATACATAAATTGTATCAAAGAGGAGAAGATGCTGCAGATTGCAGGTTCCTACGAATTTAAATATCTGGCGCTGACTTACAATGACATTTACGAAGTTAACGCTGCCAATGAGGTGCTTCTTCGTCATAAGGCAGAGCATGATCCTCTGACAGGGGTGATTAACAGAGGGGCCTTTGAGCAGATGAGAGAACTGTTAAAGGCGGTTCAGGATCCGATTGCGCTTCTGATTATTGATGTGGATAAGTTTAAACATATCAATGATAATTATGGACATGAAACAGGCGACCGTATCCTGAAAAAGGTGGCAAGGGAGCTCCAGGAAAGATTCCGTACCCAGGATTATGTGGCACGAATAGGAGGAGACGAGTTTGCGGTGATTATGACGGACTGTACGGAAACATTAAAACCGGCTATCCAGGGAAAGGTGGATGTTTTGAATCACAGGCTGACGCACCCTGAGGATGGGCTGCCGGAAATATCTTTAAGCATAGGGATTGCATTTTCTCCTAAAGGTTTTCCTGACAAGCTGTATTCCAAGGCAGACAGGGCTCTGTACATAGTAAAGGAAAACGGCAGGTGCGGGTGCCATTTTTATGAAGAGAATGATTGAAGTTCTTGCAGGATTGCGGGAGTTGTGCTATAGTTTATAAAAGCGTTGGGAAGAAACCACAGAACGCATGAAAGAAATGGAGGAATAACCATGAAGAAGGTAAAGACTTTAAGCAATAATACGTTAAAGAATACCATGAAGAACGGCGGCTGCGGAGAGTGCCAGACTTCCTGCCAGTCCGCCTGCAAGACTTCCTGCACGGTGGGAAACCAGAGCTGTGAGAACAGCAGCCGGTAATTGGCGGCATCCGATGGATTTCAGACGGCAGGCATTTTAAGGCTACCCCTACGGTCCAAGGGATTGTAGGGGTACTTTCTGTGTCGGGCTGGAACAGCAAGCATAAAGGAGAATAACCGTGATTCATCAGTACAAAAATAATGGGTATGCTATTATTATGGACATTAACAGCGGCGCAGTCCATGCGGCCGACGACACGGTGTACGATGCCGTGGCATGCCTGTCCGGGAAACTGCCGGATATGGAAAAACCGGAGCCAATCCCCACGGATTTAAAAGAAGAAGTCAGAACACGGCTTTGCGGCGCCTATAAGTCCCAGGATATTGAGGACGCGCTGTCAGACATACAGGAGCTGATTGACAGGGAAGAACTGTTCACAAAAGATGTGTATAAGGATTATGTCATTGATTTTAAAAACCGGAAAACCGTGGTAAAAGCCCTGTGCCTGCACATCGCCCACGACTGCAACCTGGCCTGTAAGTACTGCTTTGCCGAGGAGGGAGAGTACCACGGACGGCGGGCGCTTATGAGCTTTGAGGTGGGAAAGAAGGCCCTGGATTTCCTCATAGCCAACTCAGGAAACAGGAGAAACCTGGAGGTGGATTTCTTTGGCGGGGAGCCCCTGATGAACTGGGAAGTGGTAAAGCAGCTGGTAGAGTACGGCCGTTCCCAGGAGAAGATTCATGATAAGCATTTCCGCTTTACCCTGACCACCAACGGAGTCCTGCTGAACGATGAGGTTATGGAGTTCTGCAACCGTGAGATGGGCAACGTGGTCTTAAGCCTGGACGGCAGGAAGGAAGTCAACGACAGGATGCGGCCTTTCAGGAAAGGGGCCGGAAGCTATGATTTGATTGTCCCCAAGTTTCAGAAGTTTGCAGACAGCCGGAATCAGACCAATTACTATGTGAGAGGCACCTTTACCAGAAACAACCTGGACTTTTCTCAGGACGTGCTGCATTTTGCGGATTTGGGATTTAAGCAGATGTCCATCGAACCCGTGGTGGCGTCCCCGGACGAGCCTTATGCCATCCGGGAGGAGGACCTTCCCCGGATTCTGGAGGAATATGACAAGCTGGCCGTGGAGTTTGTGAAGCGCCACAAGGAGGGGAGAGGCTTTAATTTCTTCCATTTCATGATTGATTTAAACCAGGGGCCATGTGTGGCCAAGCGGCTGTCCGGCTGCGGTTCCGGGACAGAGTACCTGGCTGTGACGCCATGGGGTGATCTGTATCCCTGCCACCAGTTTGTGGGTCAGGAGGACTTTCTTCTGGGCAATGTGGACGAGGGCATAACCAACACAGAAGTCCGGGATTCGTTTAAGCTGTGCAATGTCTATGCGAAAGAAAAATGCAGGGACTGTTTTGCCAGGTTCTACTGCAGCGGCGGCTGCGCGGCCAACTCCTACAATTTCCACGGCTCCATCACGGATGCCTACGATATCGGATGTGAGATGGAGAAGAAGAGAGTCGAGTGTTCCATTATGATAAAGGCGGCTTTGGCCCAGTAGCGTAATGAGGGCAACTATTATAAAACAAAGGAGATAAATGTTATGAAAAGCAGTAAAGGAAAGGGGCTCCTGGGCCTTTTGGGAATTCTGCTGTGCATCGGCCTGTTCGGGTATTTCGGCTATGATACCATGGATGATATCAAGCTGGGACTGGACCTGGAAGGCGGCGTCAGCATCACCTATCAGGCTAAGGACGCAGACCCTTCGGCGGAAGACATGTCTGACACGGTGTACAAGCTTCAGCAGAGGGTGCAGGGATACAGCACGGAGGCTGAGGTGTATCAGGAGGGCAGCAACCGTATCAATATTGATATTCCCGGCGAGTCCGACGCCAACCGTATTCTGACGGACCTTGGAAAGCCCGGCTCCCTGGTTTTTATGGATGAAGCAGGCAATACAATCCTTACGGGAGACCAGGTGGCAAGCGCCAAAGCCGGTATTATGGACAAGAACGGCATGAGGGAGAACGTCGTCAGCCTGACTCTGACTCCCGACGGAACCCAGAAGTTTGCGGAGGCGACAGAAGCCAACATTGGAAAAATTATCTATATTGTCTATGACAATGAAATTAAATCCGCACCCAGGGTGAATACTGCCATTACCGGCGGTGAATGTTACATTGAAGGGATGTCGGATTATGAGGAGGCGGAGAATCTGGCGGCCACCATCCGCATCGGTTCCCTGTCGTTGGAGCTGGAGGAACTGCGCTCCAATGTGGTGGGAGCCAAGCTGGGGCAGGAGGCCATTGCCACCAGCCTTCGGGCGGCGGCTATAGGATTCCTTATTGTGGTGCTGTTTATGATTGCCGCGTACCGGATTCCGGGACTGGCGTCAGCGCTGGCGCTTTGCCTGTATGTGGGGCTGGAGCTTATTCTGCTGTCCGCGTTTGAAGTGACCTTGACCCTGCCGGGTATTGCGGGCATAATCCTTTCCATCGGTATGGCGGTGGATGCCAATGTCATTATCTTTACCCGGATTAAGGAAGAAATCGGTGTGGGAAAAACCGTCCGCTCAGCGATTAAGACCGGATTTTCCAAGGCTCTGTCAGCCATTATCGACGGCAATGTGACCACCCTTATCGCGGCGGTGGTTCTGTTCTGGAGAGGGTCCGGCACGGTGAAAGGATTTGCCTCCACCCTGGCAATCGGTATTATCCTGTCCATGTTCACGGCTCTGTTTGTGACAAAGGGAGCGCTGTACGCGCTGTATGCGGCAGGGTTCCAGGACGCAAAGTATTACGGAGTCAGGAAGGACGTCAAGGTTACGGACTTCCTGGGAAAAAGAAAGGCATTCTTTGCGGTTTCCGCCGCAGCTATTGTGGTTGGATGGGTTGTTATGGGAATGAACGCGTCTTCCGGAAAGGGAGCCTTAAACTATGGTATGGACTTTAAGGGCGGAACTTCCACCAACGTGACCTTTAACGAAGATATGAGTCTGGATGACATCTCTTCCAGGGTGGTTCCGGTGATTGAGCAGATTACAGGGGACCCGGAGGTTCAGACCCAGAAGGTGGCCGGAACCACGGAGGTAATTATTAAGACCAAGACCCTGAATGTGGAGCAGAGACAGGCTCTCAACGACGCCATGGTGGAGCAGTTCGGCGTTGACGCGGACAAGATTACAGCGGAAAGCATCTCCGGAGCGGTCAGCGACGAGATGAAGAAGGACGCTGTGGCTGCGGTGTCTATTGCCACCGTCTGTATGCTCATCTATATCTGGTTCCGGTTTAAGGATATCCGGTTTGCGGCCAGCGCGGTTTTGGCTCTGGTGCACGATGTGCTGGTGGTGCTCACCTGCTATGCGGTGGCAAAATGGTCTGTGGGCTCCACGTTTATCGCCTGCATGCTGACCATTGTAGGGTACTCTATCAATGCCACCATCGTTATTTTCGACCGTATCCGGGAGAATCTGCAGATTAAGAGCCACAAGGAGGATTTGGCGGCTCTGGTAAACCGCAGCATTTCGGAGACATTTACCAGAAGTATCAACACGTCAGTGACCACCTTTATCATGGTGCTTGTGCTGTTTATCCTGGGAGTTTCCTCTATCCGTGAGTTTGCCCTGCCTCTTATGGCCGGCATCATCTTCGGAGGATATTCTTCCATCTGTATTACAGGGGCATTGTGGTACGTGCTGACTATGAAGAAGAAGGAAGTTAAGGCAGAGTAAATGATGGAATACAAGATTATTGCCACGGACGGACGGGCCAAGCGGGCCCAGGTGAAGACGGTCCACGGGATGATACAGACGCCGGTGTTTATGAATGTGGGCACGGTGGCCGCCATCAAGGGGGCTGTCTCCACCGACGATTTGCGGAGTATCGGGACCCAGGTGGAGCTGTCCAACACCTACCATCTCCATGTGCGCACCGGGGACAGGCTTATCAGGGAGTTTGGGGGGCTTCACCGGTTTATGAACTGGGACAGGCCCATCCTGACGGACTCCGGCGGGTTTCAGGTGTTTTCCCTGGCCGGCATGAGGAAGATTAAGGAGGAGGGTGTGTACTTTAACTCCCACATTGACGGCAGGAAGATTTTCATGGGGCCTGAGGAGAGCATGCAGATTCAGTCCAACCTGGGGTCCACCATGGCCATGGCTTTTGACGAATGTCCGCCTCATCCGGCTACCAGGGAGTATATGCAGAATTCCGTGGACCGGACCACCAGATGGCTTCTGCGGTGCAAGCGGGAGATGGAGCGTCTCAACGGGCTTGAGGACACCGTCAACAGGGAACAGCTTTTGTTTGGAATCAATCAGGGCGGAACCTTTGAGGATATCCGCATTGCCCACGCTAAAGCCATCGCGGATATGAACCTGGACGGCTATGCTCTGGGCGGCCTGGCGGTGGGGGAGAGCCACGCAGAGATGTACCGGATCCTGGATGAGACGGTGCCTTATCTGCCAAAGGATAAACCTACCTACCTGATGGGCGTGGGCACGCCGGCCAATATTCTGGAGTCCGTGGAACGGGGCGTGGATTTCTTTGACTGTGTGTATCCGTCCAGAAACGGGCGCCACGGCCACGTGTACACCAACC
>JAAWLV010000035.1 GCA_022798105.1 Hungatella sp. | reverse complement strand
AGCTAGCCGTAGGCACCACTACGCCGTCGCTTCGCAGACGCACAGCTGACACGAATATCAAGTGCTATTTACTTCAAGATTAGTGCAACGATGTACTAGTCCTTTTGCCAGCCCTCTGTGCCTTCCGGCTTTGGGGCTGTTCGGAGCCGGGGGACCTCCGTCCGGCCTCAATCCTCGTCTTTTGCCTCAGCCATCTCCCGGGCCGTCCTCACCGCATCCTCCGAGAAAGGCTCGCCCACGTTCACCTTGCCTCCTGTAAACCGGTTTACAAGATCCGGCACCATGTCTAGCATCTTGTTGACCGTATTCTGGTTCTTGATATTCACCAGGCGGGTGCTGCCGTTTTGGATCACCAGTATGGCGCTGGGGCTTAGCTTGGCGCTCATGCCTCCGGCTCCCTTGTTCTTTGCATTCTCCGCAAATGTGCCGGCGGCCATGCCGCAGGTCACATCCATCAGCGGCAGGATAATGGCGTCGTCCACCCGGACTGCGTCCCCCACCACTGTCTTTGTAGCCACCAGATGATCCATCCCCTCAAACAGCGCCTCCACTGCCGACGAAAACCCGTTGGGGCCTCCTGTCTTTACCTCTGCCATAACTACCTTCCTCCATTCTTTATAAAGCTCCACGCCAGCTTCCTGAAATTTTTATTCAATAAAACCCGAACGCACCGGGCGCCGATAACTCCTGCCTGCACCCGGCCCTTAAGGCTTCCTTCCCCTTCCAATATGCTCTCGCCGAATACCGGTACGATCTCAATCTTATCTCCGTACCATGCATATGCCACACTGAGCGCCGACAAAACCTTTCCCGTAGTCCCCGGATTGTCAAATCCGAAGACAACCTTTCCCCGGGCCTTTCTCGGAAGAACATGGCGTACAACCGCCTTAACCTGGCGAAGAATCACTTTTATGGTCTTCTGATTGGCCTCATCGTTCCAAAAACTTACGGCTTTCTCCTTGTACCCGTTCAGCTTCTCCCACTTGCCTTTTACAGATTCCTCCAGCTGCTTAAGCCTCTCGGCCGGTCCCTGGCTTTCTGTGGGGGAACCCTTGCCTGTCTCAGATTTCTTCTCTTTGTTCCGGCGTTTTTTATCCCGGCTTTCCTTCCCTTTCCCGGCCTCCTTCTTCCACACCAGGCCGCCGCTTCCAAGGACCTCCTCATACACGGCTTCATCCTCTGGGCCGTCAGCCTCATCCTCCGAAAGTTCCCACGCCGAATCTTCCTCATCCTCCGCAAAATCCCAGATGCTGCCTTGGCTGTCATCGTTTACAGTCTTTTCGTTTTCACCGTTTTTGTCTCTGCCACCCTGTTTTTCAGATGGTGTGCTGTGCTCAACCGTCTCCGGCGGTTCCTCTTCTGTCCCGCCGTCCTCCCCGGCATTCTCCACAAAATCAACGGGAAAGGCCTCCCCGGCTTCCTCAAAAACCTCTCCGGCCGCCCGGAGCCCGTCCTCTATGTCACGGCTCACCTCATCCGGCCCCTCCTGTTTCTGGAAAAGCCGTTTTCCGAATATCCGGATAACCACCTCCAGCTTATCCTCGTATGTAGCCTTCAGGGAAACTCCGTGGAGAAGCCAGGTGATGCTCGCCGTCCCCCGCAGTTTTCCGTAATAAGAGCCGGACACACTGTACCTGACAGGGACAAGCAGCACCAGAAGAAGGAGAAAAAACAAGATCCCCAAAAGCGCCAGCACTGCAATCCCTGCAGCCTTCAATACCATCAATAGAATCGGAAGCATTTAATCACACCCTACTGCCCCTTTCCGCCAGAAATTCGTCAAGACAGAACCCGCCTGTCAAGGCGTACATATCGCTTACAATGGTTCCTGCAAGCCTCAAAGACTCCTGATATCCCAGGGCAATGCCGAGAATGTAAAGCTCCTTTTCCCTGTACTGCCCCATCAAAAGCATATACCCCGGATAAATGTCAAGGATATTATTCCCGTTTGACGGAGGCGTAATCACGTAAATTCCGGGACGGTACTTTTTTTCCCTTATGCTCCGGATAATGGAAACCCGGTGCTTTTTCGCCTTTTCTCCCACATAGAGATGCCTATACCAAAACATTCCCGTTCAACCTCTGATCCATTAACTCCCGCTCAAGCAGCTCCATGGAAGCCTCCCGCTCCGCAGAGTCCGTGCAGCTTTCCAGACTGGTGCGGATATACTCCTCCACCTCCCGGCTGTCCCCAAACATCACCGGCAGGCTGGAGAGCACCCTGGCCATCACTGCCCGGACCACGGCTTTCTGTCTGCCTGCAAACAGCCCGTCAAGCTCCTGGCAGAATTTTTTTGCCTCTTCGTCTATCCACTGCCTGTCCGCCTCCTCCCGGCAGGCATCCTTCGGCTCCACAGGCATAAAGAAACTTCCCGACACCAGCCGATCCACCTTGTCAAGGATCTCGTCCTTTTCAGGGCTTCCGGCCATAACCAGATCCTCCACCGATTCCTGGATGCCCTCCATCTGAGTAAGGATCCCATCTTCCCCGACAAGGGATTCATCCCTGCTCTCCACGGCTTCCAAAATCCGCTTCGCCCCGTTTCTGAAAAGCTGCTCCTCCTGTGCGTCGATCAGTTTCTCTTTCTCCGTCAAAAACAGCACATACAGGTCATTGACCATCTGCTCCAGGGACAGATAAAAATCCGTCCTGGCGGACAAAAGCCTGCTTCCCTCACCCAGGGAATCCGCGCATCTGTGAAATCCGTCCTGGTCCAGGTGCCTGTAATCCGCCTGTTCAAGAAGCGAAAGCAGTTCATACAGCCGCTCTTCCTTGTCCATCCCTTCCGGCAGCCTGACCATCACCGAGCTTTTCACCATGTAAAAGTAATCCTCCACATTGCCTTTGTTAAGCCCTGTGTAAGCGGAGAGCCGCTCCATGACCATGCTGTAGAATTTCTGCCTGGTAAAGCGCACCGGCAGCTGGGCCACAATGTCCCGCAGCCATCCGTTTCTCCCGGCCGAATCCTCCATGGCCGCCATGGCCTGAACCAGATCGGCCGCCAGCTCTTTTGGGGTGTAGTCCGAATCCTCCAAAACAACAAACCGCCGTTCCACCCGGTTGAGCACATACTCGTAGATCTGGAAGCAGTCAGAAAACCCTGTCAGAATCTCCATCTTTCCGATGAGCTTTTCCCTTAAACCTTTCAGCTGACTGAACGCCTCCCCGGTATCTGATTCCCCTTTTGAATCGAGGAATTTTCCAAGAATCCGGGCCAGTTCCTCCCCGTCCTCTGCCTCCTCCTTCGAACGCTCCAAAGCATATTCCAGCACGTCCTCGTAATACATCCACAACTGCAGCACCAGCCTGGAAAAGCTGTACCTGTATGCCGCCGATATCCGTTTTTTTCTTCTCCTGTTCTCCAACTTGCTACCCCCCGTCAAATTCTGCCGCATAAACGTCCGTGCGCAGCCTGGCCGGACCCAGGCCCAGTCAGCCGGCCTACTGGCAGTTTTCCAGAATCGTCCGGCGCAAAAGATCCAGGGCCTTTACCACTGCCTGCTCCCTGACCTTGTCCCGATTTCCCTTAAACTGGTATTTCTCCACAGTCACCTTGTCATTAAAACAGCAGGCCATATACACCAGGCCCACCGGTTTCTCCTCCGTGCCGCCGTCGGGCCCGGCAATCCCTGTGACGGATACGCACATATCCGAATCCGTGGCAAACACTCCGCCAATCGCCATCTCCCTGGCCGTCTCCTTGCTGACCGCACCGTACTTTTTCAGGGTGCTTTTGCTCACGTCCAGATGTTTTCTCTTGGCCTTGTTGGAGTACGTCACAAAGCCTTCCTTGAACACGTCCGAAGCTCCCGCCACGTTGACAATTCGGCCGGACAGCAGGCCTCCGGTACAGGACTCCGCTGCAGCCATGGTCAGTTCATATTTTTTAAGAAGCCGCACCACTGCCATCTCCAGGGTTTCCTCCTCTTTCACGGAGTAAACCGCCTGGCCGAAGCGCTTCTTTATCTCCTTTACCACCGGTTTTATCAGCTTCTCGGCACAAGGCTCGTCTGAAGCCTGAGCCGTCACCCGCACATGGACCTCCCCGGTCTTGGCGTAGGTGGCGATGGTGGGATTGGTCTGGCCGTCAATCAGATCTAAAAGCCGATCCTCCACCTGGCTCTCCCCCACGCCGCAGATCTTAACCATCCTGGACATGAGAAATCCCGGCCTCAGCTTCCGAAGGTAAGGCTCCACCTGGCCCGTAAACAGCGGGATCATCTCCCCCGGAGGACCCGGAAGAAGGATCAGACGCTTATCTCCCTTCTCCATTATAAGTCCCGGCGCAGTCCCGTTGTCATTGTCAAGGACCATGGCCCCCTGGGGAATCATGGCCTGCTTCCAGTTGTTCTCCGGAATCTCCTTGTAGATGCCGTTTTTAAAATAATCCTCGATCCGCTTTCGGGTGTGGGCGTCCTCCACAAGCCTTAAGCCGAATGCCTGGGCGCAGGTCTCCTTGGTCAGATCATCCTCCGTGGGCCCCAGGCCGCCGGTGAGAATCACGATGTCCGAACGTCCCACAGCCTGGGACACGGCAGCCTTAAGCCGCTCCTCATTGTCCCCCACCACCGTCTGGTTGTACATGGACAATCCCAAAAGAGCGCACTTCTCTGCCAGAAACTGAGCGTTGGTGTTGACGATGGTGCCCAGAAGCAGTTCCGTCCCCACGCTGATTAATTCCACGGTCATACTACATACTCCCTTCAGTCAGAACCCTGTGATTCTTTTTGATGTAATCAAACAGGGAAACAACGGTCAGAATCACGGCGATCCACAGAATGATATCCGTGACAACGGCCAATGACTCATTTCCGATGATCAGCAGAATCACGGCAGCCATCTGAAAGGTAGTCTTAAATTTCCCCCAGTAGCTGGCCGCTATCACCACCCCGTTGTCCGAGGCCACCAGCCTGAACCCGCTGATAATAAATTCCCGGCTGATAATAACGATCACCATCCAGGCCGGTATCTCCCCCAGCTCAATCAGGCAGATGAGGGCGGCGCACACCAACAGCTTGTCCGCCAGCGGATCCATAAATTTCCCGAAATTAGTCACCAGATTGTATTTCCTGGCAATCTTCCCGTCCAGAAGATCCGTCAGACTGGCCACGATAAAGATCGCCGCCGCCCCATAGCGCAGCATCTGGTTTTCCCCATGTTCCCACAACAGGGCCGCCACGAAAAACGGTATCAAAAGCACCCTGAGCACAGTCAGTTTATTTGGCAGATTCATCACATATCTCTCCTATCAAATCATATTCCAGGGCTCCCGTCACCTTTACGCGGACGAAATCCCCCGACAAAAGCTGTTCCTCTGTATTCACAAAGACCAGGCCGTCCACTCCCGGGGCGTCCATGTAGGTACGGCCCACATACGCATGCTCGTCGGCCACCTTCCCCTCTATCATAACCTCCAGGATCCGTCCGATCATGGCTTCCGACTTTTCAAGGGAAATGTCCTGCTGCAGCTCCATAAGCTCGCTGCGCCGGTCCTCCTTTACCTCCTCCTCCACCTGGTTGTCATACCCTGCGGCAGGCGTATCCTCCTCCTGGGAGTAGGCAAATACGCCGAGGCGCTCAAACTCCATCTCGTTTACAAAATCCATCAGAATCTGGTGATCCCCCTCGGTCTCCCCGGGGAAACCGGAGATCAGGGTAGTTCTCAGAGCAATGTCCGGGATCCGGCTCCGCAGCAGATGTATGGTGGCTTTCAGCTGCTCCTGATCCGTGCGGCGCCCCATGCGCTTTAGGATTTTATCGCTGGCGTGCTGGATGGGGATGTCCAGGTAATTGCACACCTTCTCCTCCGCCGCAATGGCCTCAATAAGCTCTGCGGTTATCTCCTCCGGATAGCAGTACTGGATCCGTATCCAACAGAGGCCGGGAATGCGGCACAGCTCATGAAGCAGGGCCGGAAGGCGCTTCTCCCCGTACAGATCCACCCCGTAAACCGTGGTCTCCTGAGCCACCAGGATAAGCTCCTTTATCCCCGCGTCCGCAAGCTCCTTTGCCTCCTCAACCAGTTCCTCCATAGGATAGCTTCTGTAGCTTCCCCTGACCTTTGGGATCACGCAGTAAGTACAGTGCTTGTCGCACCCTTCGGCAATCTTTAAGTACCCGTAATGGCCTCCCGTGGTGATAATCCTGGAATCCCGCACATTGGGCAGGCGGTTCACATCCAAAAAGCACATCTCCTTTTTCCCTTCCAGGGCTTTTCTGATCACCGGCACGATCTCATCATAGGCGGTCGTGCCCACACAGGCATCCACCTCCGGGATCTCTTCCATGATCTCCTCCCGGTACCGTTGGGCCAAGCAGCCTGTTACAATCAGGGCCTTTAGCCTGGCACAGGTCTTAAGCTCCGCCATCTCCAATATGGTGTTGATGCTCTCCTCCTTGGCGTCTCCGATAAAGCAGCAGGTGTTAATAAGCACAATATCCGCCTCCGCCTCATCGTCCGTAAACCTGTAACCGTCAGATTTTAAAAGACCCAGCATCTTCTCGGTGTCTACCAGATTCTTGTCGCAGCCAAGGGAAATACAAAGTATATTCATCCAATCTCCTTACGTCGTTTATTCTTTTTCTCCGGACAGACTCCGCCTCTGTAAGAAAAGCCATCTCCTCCACACTGAGACGGCTTCAAACTCTAGGAACCTGCAAGGAACCTGCAAAAAGGCACAGCCCCTATTCTTCCGGCTGCTGCCCGTCTGCGTAGCTTTCCGGGTCATCCAAAGCAGGGCTTTCCTCCGGGGCTTCCTGTTCCTTTGCCCATGTACCGCTCTCTTCCCCCTCGGGAAGTCCTGCGTCCTCGTCGGAATCGTCCTCGCTTAAAATTTTTACTTTTGATTCGTACAGCTCCTCCACGGCCACGGACAGGGGCTTTTTGTTGTAAGCGTGAGGCACCATAGGCTCCTCCCCTGCAATCAGCTGCCTGGCCCGCTTGGCGGTGGCGATGACGATAGAATAGCGGCTCTGTACCACCGGCTCCTCCCCCGGCTCCACGCCGCTGTTTACCGCATTGATCAAATCAGTGTATGACGGATGTAACATAGATTCTCCTCGCTTTCCAAAATAGTTCCCTTAAATTCAGGTGTCTTTCTTATTATATGGCCTTCAGTTCCGACTTCATCTGCCCGATAAAGTCAAGGTTGGCGCTGACCTTCCTGTGCTGTGCCTGGATCAGCCTGTGCATCTCCTCCGCACACCGCTCCACCGTGTCATTTATCAAAATATAATCGTAGGAATTGATCCCCTCCGCCTCCGCGGCTGCCCGATGAAGCCGCTTGTCAATCACGTCCAGATTCTCCGTCCCCCGCCCTATCAGCCTGCGCTTCAGCTCGTCGGCGCTGGGAGGCGTCACAAACAGAAGCAGCGCCTCGGGAAACCGCTCCTTGATCTTCAATGCCCCCTGGATCTCGATCTCCAGGATCACATCCTTTCCGTCTGCCATCTGCTGAAACACGTACTGGCGGGGAGTGCCGTAATAATTATTGACATATTGAGCGTGTTCAATCAGTTGTTCTTCCTCTATCATCTGCTGGAATTTCTCCCTGCTCACAAAAAAGTACTCCCGGCCGTCCTCCTCCCCCTCCCGGGGCGCCCGGGTGGTGGCTGAGACCGACAGCGCGTAATTGTGGTATTTATCAAGCATTGCCCGAATAAGAGTCCCCTTTCCCGCCCCGGAAAAGCCGGACACTACCGCTAAAATCCCCTGGTCACTCATATGCGTCAGCTCCTACTCAATATTCTGTATCTGTTCTCTGATCTTCTCAATCTCCGTCTTTAAGGCAATGGCCTTATCCGAAATCTCCAGATCATTGGCCTTGGACAGGATGGTGTTGGCCTCCCGGTTCATCTCCTGAGCCAAAAAATCCAGCTTTCTGCCAACGCCGCCTCCGGACTTTAACTCGCTTTCCATGTGGCTGATGTGGCTCTTTAACCGGACGATCTCCTCATCCACACAGGCCTTGTCGGCAAAAATCGTCACCTCGGTCACGATACGGCTCTCGTCAATGGCCGTATTGCCTAAAAGCTCCCGCACCTTGGCCTCCAGTCTGGCCTGGTACTGGGCCACAATGGCCGGGGAACGCTCCTCCACGCCTTTCACCAGGCCGGACATAACCTGAAGCTTTCTCAGAAGATCCGCCTTCAGGCTCTCGCCCTCCAGCGTCCGGCTCTCCACGAACTTCTCTGCCGCCGTCTCGATAGCCTGGGACAAGATCTTCCACATGGCCTCCTCGTCCTCCGGCTCCTGCTCCATAGTCAGAACCTCCGGCATCCTGGCCAAAACGCCCGCCGTCATATCGTTGTCTATGGAAAACGTCCCGCTCATCTTCTTAAAGTACTCCACGTACTCCGCCGCCAGGCTTTCATTGTATTTCAGGCAAAGCTTCTCCTTGGTGTAGTCCTCATAGTTGATGAACATATCCACCTTGCCCCGCTGAATATAGGTTTTTAACAGGCCCCGGACCCCGGATTCGAAATAGTTGAACCGTTTTGGCATCTTGATGCTCAGATCCAGATACCGGTGGTTTACCGCCTTCATCTCCACCGAAATCTTGTACTGCTCCGTGACATTCTCGCATCTGCCGAATCCTGTCATGCTCCTTATCATCCGTAAACCAAGCCTCTCTTTCGTCATAGATATCATCCATTATAAGTCAAATGGAAAAACAAGTCAAACTATTCCTCAAAAAGTTTGGGTTGCCGTTCACGGACAGTTACTGTTTACTGGGCACCAGTGAACAGGAGCAGGATTCGCTTAAGCGGCTGACATTGGTTCATATCCCGATATAGGGGATATCCGACGCCCTGACCTTTCCTGCCAGATACCCCATGTTGTTTTTCTCCAGAAAATATTTTACGCTCTCCATCACCTTATTCTGCCTGACACCCGGCCCCACCACGATCTCCCGGATCGGCATCTGCACCAGGGGCCTGCAGTATTTGTCCGTCATCTTGTATCTTATATAGGGCAGCACAATGCCGCCCCTCTCATGAAACTGGATGTTGGAGGCCTTATCCCCCCGGCCCTCAGCCAGGTGCTCCACAATACGGCACTCCTCCTCCCCTGCAAATCCCCGGTGTTTGAAAAACGGGATCAGGTAGAAGATCATATCCAGAAGAAACTGGCTCCCCGCCGCCAGCCCCTTCTTCCTTCCCGTTCTGCACAGGTTCCGAAAGCAGGCAAGCCCCAGCTCAATGGTGGCGTCCGCCAGCTTAACCTTCTTTTCATTATCGTACAAAACGGTCCAGGGAATAAACCCCTGCTCGTACTTGGGCCGGACCTGCTGCTCGTTGCCGCCGTATTCTGCCAGCAGTTTCTCGTACATCTCCCTGCGTATCAGACACATGCCCGGGAAAGAGGCGCACTGCCTGTGGTCAAAGCCGATGGCAATACCGCTGTCCTTTCCGTAGCCCCTCCACATCTCCAGGGAATCCGGCGCATGGGAAAAGCTGAGGGAAAAAACATCCCTGCCCCCGGCAGTGAAAAATCCGTCGGACAATTCCTCCTCCAGGCTTCTTTCAACCTGCCGCAAAAACTCCTCCTCCCGGCCGGACACAAAAGCCAGCTTTCTCTTCAGCTCCTGCCCGAACAGCTCCTTGCCGTGGAGATACTCGGAACGGTCGTTCATAAAAGCAATGTGGGACGCCCACAGCTCCTTCTTTTCCATGATGCTGATAAAACCGTTGATGTCCGTGTAGTGATATACATCTGATGTACTGATCAGGTCAAACTGGTTGATCAGCAGGGAAATCCCGCTTAAAGAGCTGCCGTTCTCCGCAAGAATCCGGCAGTGCTCCAGGTACTCGTCCAAAATTGCCATATGCATCTCCCTCCAGTCAAGCGATTGCTGTTTCCCGTTTTTACTAAAATTATATCAAATCCCCCTGCCCGTTTCAACAAATACAACGGCAAAAAGCCCCTAATCCAGAGGCTTTTGATAAAAAGATCCGATAAATGTCTCCGTGGGCATCACATTCACGATGATGGCCGGATCCACTCCCTTTAAATGCATCATAATGTCGTGAACCTCGTAGGTGGAAACCACGGTATGCAGAAGGCTCATGCTCTTCCCGCTGTATCCGCCGTACCCGTCCACCACGGAGATCCCGTGGCGGCAGAATCCCACGTACTCCTTCACCACTTCATGGGGCTTCTGGGTGGTAATCTGCAGCGTCACCCGTTTGAACCGGTGGTAGAAGTTGTCAATGGTTTTGGTGGCAATAAACTGGAACAGGATGGAATATCCCGCATGCTCCCACCCGAACAGCATGCCGAAAATACATAAAAGCACGCAGTTAAAAACAAACACGTACTGCCAGATGGATTTCCCCAGCCGGTTGGACACGTACAGAGCGATAAAATCCATCCCCGCCGTGGAGGCGTTGCCTTTCAGGGCAATGGAGATCGCCAGGCCGTAGAGGAACCCTCCGAAGCAGATATTTAAAAGCACGTCGTCAAACAGGGGCTCGCTTTTTATCAGCTGCAGAAAAATACTGGACAAAACCACCTGCAGCATGGAAAACAGGACAAATTTTTTCCCGATATGTTCATAGCAGAACGCCGCCACCGGAATATTCAAGGCCACCATGCCAAGGGAGGTGGAAAAACGGAAGCCGAATGTCCCCGTAATTCTCGAAAGGAGGCTGGCGATTCCCGTAAACCCGCTGGGCAGAAGCTGCACCGGCTCCAGGAATATATTCATGGTAAATGCCTGCAGAAGCGCCGAAGCGATGACTGCGGCAGTCATAATAAAATATCGTTTTTTCATAGCATCTTCCCCTTAAGCCAGGCTTTCCACCAGATTTTTTACCAGCTCCGCCGAAACCGCGTCGTAGCACATGGAAAATTCCCCCTGCGCAATGCTGTAGGACACCCCGTTTCTCACCGTGGTAGGATCCTCAAGCCACGCCTTGCAGGAGCTGTGGACCTGGCTGATACCCGTATACCGGATCAGTTCCCCGGCGTTTTGGGCGTTGACCCCGCTGCCTGCAAGGATCTGTATTCTCTGTCCGAACCGTTCATGCAGGCTTCGAAGCATATCCCGTCCCTCCACGGCTTTTGGTTTCTGCCCGCTGGTCAAAACCCGGTCAAACCCCATGGCAATCAGCTGCTCCATGGCTTCAAACGGATCCTCCGTGCAGTCAAAAGCCCGGTGAAACACAGCCTCCCTGCCCATCCCCTTGACAATATCCAGAAGCCGCTTGTTTTTCTCTGCATCCACCCGGCCGTCCGCAGTAAGGCAGCCGAAGGCAGCCCCGTCGGCTCCCGCCCCGAGGACCTCCCTGCACTCCCGCTCCATAACGGCAAAGTCTTCGTCCCCGTAGCAAAATCCCGCCCCTCTGGGCCGCACCATGGATATGACCTTCAAATCCAGGTCCGCCTTGACCATGGCAACGGTTGCGGCTGTGGGCGTCAGCCCTCCAAGCATCAGGGCCGAATTCAGTTCAATCCTTGCTGCCCCGCCCAGTGCCGCCTGCTTTGCGTCATAGTAGCTTCCGCAGCAAATCTCCGCAGTCATCCCCATATCGTTCCCTCCATTTTCTTCCAATGTACTCCCGGAATCTAGGGAGTACATTCCAATTTCAAACCACTGTGATTGTGTCATTGCCTCTCACTTCGGGTCTGTGCGCTGCGCCGCTCAGGTCCGGCCTGTGTACCGGGCCGGCAGTTTCAACGGCAGGCAGCGTTATAGTTCACCGTAAAACCGGTGAACTTTAACAGTCTATCACAAATTTCCCAGCCGGTACAGACCCAGTGCGTAAATTTTCGCAATTTTCATCAAATCGTCCACGGCCATCCACTCGTTGGGATTATGTCCGATTCCCTTCTGCCCCGGAAAGCTGGGGCCAAAGGGGACGATCCCCGGCATGGCTTTGGCATATGTTCCCCCTGTGGTAGTCACCGGCGTCCCGTCTTCCCCCGTCACCTTCTCGTAGCACTCCGTCAGAGCTCTCACCAGAGGGCTGTTCCTGTCAAAGGCCACCGGATTGTAGTTCTGCACCAGAACCACCGAAAGCTCCCCGGCCTTTTCCCGGATCCGCCCCATGATCTCGTCAATCCCATGGCCTGCCGGGTAGCTTAAGGCCGCCTCAAAATAGGGCGTCCCCTCATCCACCCCCAGCTTATACCCCCGCATCTCCATGACCCCGTACTCCTCATGGGAAAAGTCAATCCCCAGCCGGTCGCCGGTATCCTTTGCCCCGATAAAATACTCTGTGACGAACCGGAAAAACGGTTCCAGCTCTCCTGCCTTTACCCGGATAACCGCCCTTCCCCGCTCCCCGTACACCACCGGGAATTTGCAGTCCGGCGTAAATCCGCACAGAGGCGGCTTTTCCCTCTCCAGGTAGTACTTCAGATCCTCGAACCCTGACTCCTCGTCACACCCGAAAATAATCCGGATGCGGTGTTTCGGCTCATATCCCAACTCCTTTAAGGCATAAAGGCCAAAGAGGCAGGCAAGGATGGGGCCTTTATTGTCCAGGACTCCCCGGCCATAGAGCACGCCGTTTTCCATGTGTCCGCTAAAAGGCGGCTGTCTCCACCCGTCCCCCGGCGCCACCACGTCCACATGGCCCATGGCACAGACATACGCATCCCCCTGCCCGTACTCCACATAGCCGATCTGGTTATCCATGTTCACGGTGCGGAACCCCAGCTCTCTGCCCATCTCAAGAGCCTTGTTTAAAGCCTTCAAAACTCCGGGCCCGAAAGGCGCCGCCGGTTCGCCGGCAGACTCCACGCTGTCAATCCTCACAAGCTCACGGATCCCCTCAATCATCTTTTGTTCCAGGCTTTCCACCCTGGCCAGAATCTTCTCCTCCATCTCCTTGCCCCTTTCCTTAAAATTCCCCTCTACTCCTCCACCGGCGCCATCCTGGTTCTCATGTAATCTTCCATCCACTCCCGGGAGGCCTCCTCAAATGTACAGCGGCCGTCCTCCCCGCGCTTTGCCAGGTATACTTTAGGTTTCTGGCCTTTTAGGGCCACCGCAAACGAAAACCCTTCAATATTGGTGGCCACGCCCCACTGGCCTTCCCGGTTCATGGCCACCAGTGACAGATCCCCCGCCTTCCCGCGCCGCTCTTTAAGCTCCGCGTCCAGAAGGTTCACCGCCCTCTCGCAGGCCTCCTGCGGGTGGAGCCCCTCCTTCATCAGGCGGACGATCTCGTAGGAGATACACCCCTTCATCAGATCCTCCCCCAGGCCGGTGGCGCTTGCACCTCCCACCTTGCTGTCCGCGTAAAATCCCGATCCCACAATGGGTGAATCCCCCACCCGCCCTTTCTTTTTCATAAATAATCCGCTGGTGGAAGTGGCAGCCGTCACTTTCCCGCCGTCGTCCAGGCACACCATGCCCACCGTGTCATGGCCAGAGTAAGGCTTTAGCTCCTGCCCGGCCACCTCTTTCCTTCTCTTCCGGTAAAAGGCTTTGGCCCTGTCCGTAAGCATGTTCTTCCGCTCAAACCCTTCCTTGTGGGCAAATTTCTCCGCTCCCTCGCCTACCAGGACGCTGTTGACCGTCTCCCTGCTGAGCCTCCTGGCAATGGAAACCGGATTGGCATAGTCCTTAATGGCAGCCACCGCGCCCACATCCAGGGTATCCCCATCCATGTAAGCCGCGTCCAGCTCCACCTCCATCTCCTCGTTGGGCAGTCCGCCGTATCCCACGGATTTGTAGTAAGGAAAATCCTCCACTTCCCGGATGGCCGCCTCCACCGCATCCCCCGCATTGCTTCCTGCCTCCAGCATCTCGGCGCCCTTTGACACGCCCTCAAAGGCCATTCTCCATGTTGCGATCATTCCCCACATACCCTTATCCTCCTTCTAAAAGCAAACCTCTTGTCTCAGTTTTTCCAGATCCCCGCTGTTTTCGGCCATGGCTTTCGCCACACTGCAGATGTTCTTCAGCGAATCATTTAACCCCAGACCGCCCTTTTTCGGTGTCTTCACAATCATCACCTGGTCCTTGTACTCAGAAATCACATCCCCGTTCTCCTGGGACATGGCAGCAAAAGCCCGGCTCTGGGTGGTGCTGTTAATATCAAGGGCCACCTTCGCGCACATGGCCGCATAGTCGGCGTAGTTAAAGGCCGGCCCGCAGATAACCACATCCGGTTTCAGCTTGTTTACCATGGCGCACAATTTCCGGCTCACTTCCCGGGGATTTTCCAGGTATGTTCCGTTGCCGCAGCACAGGCACGCCATCACATGGCCGTCTATATCTTTTAAAAATGGCTGCATCATCACCGCAGGCCCCACAGCCTCCTTCTTCCCGGTCAATGGCACCATGGTGTCGTCCTTTGTCCCAAGGCCTGACTGAATCTGGTCAAATATCATCACAATCTTCATATCCATCCTCCTTGTTGTTTTCTGGTTTTCCCGCGCCGGCCTGCACAAAAAAGCGCTTATGCATTTTCCTGCATTACGCTTTTTTGTGGGCCCTCTGTCCTTTGATTTACAGATCGTCAAAGGACAGATCATCCAGGGAAATATCATCTTCCTCGCTGCTCTCCACGGTCTTTGTCTCGTCGGCCAGATACTGTTTATCCATCATCTTGATAAACGGCATGTAGATAAATACCCCCAGCACCAGAAGAAGTGCCTGCAGCACGGCTCCCTGCCATCCCGTCGCCAGGAATCCGGAGATAATAACCGGCATGGTCCAGGGAATCGCGACGCCTGTACACAGGGGAACCAGGCCCAGACTCATGCAGAAATAGGAAATAACAATGTTAATCGTAGGTACAAGCATAAAGGGAACCAGCATAAGCGGGTTTAACAAAATCGGCAGGCCGAAGATAATCGGCTCATTGATTCCGAAAATACCCGGCACCAGGGCCAGCTTTCCCAGCTCCTTAACCCGCTTGGAGCGGCAGACCAAAAGCATGGCAATCAGAAGGGACAGGGTGGAACCGGCTCCGCCGAAGGTTGCAAACAGATCCTGGAACTGCTGGGAAATAATGTTCGGGATTGCCTGCCCCGCCTGCAAAGCCGCCAGGTTTTCCGCAGACAGCGTCTGCAGAATGGGGTTGAACACCGCGCCTACCACAGAACCGCCGTTGACTCCGAAGAACCAGAAAAAGTGAAGGAAAATGTAGGCGATCACCATAGCCGGCAGCGTGTTTCCAAGCTTTAACAGCGGTGTCTGTAAAATCACAAACACGAAGTTAAACGCGTTCTCAAAGGGTGTCATGGCAAATAAAAAGTTAACGGCAAAGAATACCGAGAGGGATACACCCGCCGGGATCAGGGCCGCAAACGATTTCTCAACCGTAGGAGGCACGCCATCCGGCATCTTGATAACCCAGCCTTTTTTGTCCACCCAGGAGTAGATGTGGACCGCCGCAAAGGCGCATATGATTCCCACAAAGATCCCCTTGGAACCCACCCAGCCCAGAGGGATTCCCGTCACCACTTTATCCTCAAACAGGATCTCGTAAGGCATAATGAGGAACCAGCTTACCAGGGAGATAGCCGCCCCGAACAGTCTGTCTACTTTCATCTGCTCCGCAAAGGAGTAGCCGATTCCGATTACCGCCAGAATTGCCATGATGGAGAAGGTGGCATCTGTGGGCTTTGAAAAGTAGGACGTCCAGTTCTCCCCGAAGATCCTTCCCCAGAACTCGGTCCACCCCGGTATGGGGAAGTTGGCGATGAGCAGGAAAAAGGAACCTACAATCAGCAGCGGCATGGACAGCAGAAATCCGTCGCGGATTGCAATAAGATATTTATTTCTTCCGATTTTTTCAGCCAGCGGCATGAAAAACTTCTCTAATTTCTGTAACATAATAAAGCCCCCTAATCAATTTCCGTCAAGATTCTATGACTTTTTCGCTTCCTTCATCATCTTTACCGCGGTCTTTAGCACCTTTTCCCCGTCCATCATCCCGTAAGCCGTCTGATCAATGACCGCGATGGGGATGCCGGTGCCGCCGTACTGCTTTACAACCTCCTGGTAGCGGTGCTTTACCTGAGGCCCCAACAGAATCACATCTGGATGGCGCTCCTCAATAATCTGCCCGATTTTCCCGTCTGAAAAGGCCTCCACCTCAATGGGAAGCCCGTGGGCCTGCGCCACCCCCTGCATCTTGCTGGCCAGCATGCTGGTGGACATCCCCGCGCTGCAAAACAGATATACTCTCTTCATAGCAAGTCTCCTCTCCTATTATTCCTTATCCAGTTTCTTTTCCAGCTCTTCTATCTGGCGGTAGCTGGCAATCATTTCCTCCGCAATAATCTTGAAACCTTCCGCGCTCATCAGCTGGTCCTCCGCGTGTATCAGGATCAGCGATCCTCCTACCGGGTTTCCCTTGGCCTCCCTCTGAAGCAGCTCAAAGTGGGCCTCGTGACCTTTTAAAAACTCCCTCTGCCCGTCCTCCAGGCATTTCACGGCCCCCTCAAAATCCCTGTCCTTGGCTTTGTGGATCGCCTCAATATAATTGGAGCGGGCCGTACCTACGTTGGAAATAATCTGAAAGCATATCATCTCTAATCCTTCCACTATTTCCCCTCCTTTCTTCTTTCTGCTGCCATTATACCTTTCAAATCCTTATTTGTGCAGTAAATCCATTTCCTACCTGTTAGGAAATATAAAAGTATACATTTTCACGATATCCTTCCCTGTCCATGATTTTTTATGCCGTCAATTTTTCCCATTTTCTGAGATCCTTCGGCGGATCCCTTTCGGGACATGATTCCTCTTTATTCCAGCGGGATTTCCCCAAAGTGTTTTCGTTTCACAGGGTGCACTACTCTACCTCAGCAGATAAAAAAAGGAGCCCCAGATAGGGCTCCCTGCCTACTCCATTATCCGTTCCACAAACTCCTCGTAAGTGCACGGCTGGGTCAGCCGCTCAAGCTGCGCCGGGCTGGTGATGATGTTGGACACCCAGTCAAAAAAAATCTTAATCATCCGCTGATCGCTTTCATTGATGGCAAACAGCATTACCAGCCTCACATCAAAGCCCCCCCATCTCATAGGCTGGGAGAGCCTGGCCACGGCAATGGTCGACCTGCTGGCATATGCCCGAAGCGCATGGGGGATTGCCAGCGCATTGGCAAAGGATGTGGGGCTCATGCGTTCCCGCTCAAGAACCGAATCCAGGAACTTGTTATCCACCACCCCTTCCTGCTCCAGCTTAGAGCACAGGTGCCTGATTACCTCCTGGGGCGTCTGGCACGTAAGGCTGTTGTGGTAGTGCTCTCTGCGCACCAGATGGCCTATGTGGGAGGCAAATTCCAGCCGGAAGCGGTTCTTGTCCAGTTTGTTGAGGGCCTCCAGAATCCTGGCCTCCGTCTCCGGATCCACAAACACGCTGACAGGCACCGTCAGAATATTCAGAGCATGGTCAATGGGGGTGGTGGTCAGAATCAGATCCGGAGCCGTGCGGTTTACCTCGGCCTCCTCAAAATAGCTGCACCGCTTCACCACTTCCATCCGCTCCCTGAACATCTCCATAATCCGCTTCTCGCACATATCAAAAAACGTCTGGTTGTAGGGCATAATCATCATGGCCCTGTACTTTCTCACGGAGTTAAGCCGCTCGCTGGCAGCCCCTAAGTGGAGGGCCAGAAAACCGCTTTCCATATCCGCCACAGCGATTCCCAGCTCCTCCTCCAGATACCCGGTAATACACAGCCCCATCTCAAACACCAAAGGATAGTTCTGTTTGATCTCATCCAGGAAAATATCCTCCAGAACCATCTGGGTTCTGGCCCGCTCAATAAGGCTGTGGATGTGCATCTTAAGCCCTGCCATCAGATCCTCGTCGTCCCGGTAATCCACCCCGAACACATCCTTAATCCGCACAAGGGATCCATCCACCAGACGCTTTGTATTCAGCCACCGCTCCCCCAGTTTTATATGGTCGCTGGCATAGTTGGATGCCCTGCGCCCCATAATCACCAGGGCAAACATGCCCACCTCCCCCTCTTTCACCTGGATGTGGAGCCTTTTTGCGATCCGGTCAAAGAACTCGCCGGCAATCTGGTACTCAATGGTCTCCTCCAGCCCCGGATAGGCCTCCTCCATCTGTACGTAGTGGCAGGCGCTGATGCGCTCGATGCTGGTCCCCGCATGGACGATGAGCATGGGGAACATGGACTCGTGAATGGAGTAATCGTACTCCTCCAGCACCCTGACAAAAATATCCTTCACCTCAATAAGGTCAAAATTTTTGTACAGATGGGCCAGCCTGTTTAAGTTGAGAAAGTTCTCCTGAACTTCGGCCACCAGAAGATCCCTGTAAAACTTCCTCTTTACATGCTCGTCCCCGATGAGGGAAATGCACTCCAGATTCCGCACCAGCTTCAGCCCTGTGTAGGGTTCTATCATCTTCCGTATCCGCTTTATATCGTTGTGGATGGAGTATTCGCTGACGTAAAGCTGGCTCTGAAGCCTGGTCAGGTTTAACTCCCTGTTTTCAAACAGGAGCCTTTGGATCATGTAGATGCACCTGGCTCCCGGCGTCTGGGGTATATCGGCCGTCCTGGAAGTGTCGGAGGCGGAAACTTCCAGGGACGCCGTCCCTTCCTCCTGCCTTTTCACTGCCCGGTACCCTTTTCTGACATTGGACTCGATCCCGATCCGTCCCTGCTGTTTGTTTACCGCGTCCACGTCGGATCGGATGGTCCTGTCCGTCACTTTCAAAAGCTGTGCCAGCTTCCGGCTGGTCATCCAGCCATCCTCTTCGGCCAGCAGCTCAAGGAGCCTTTCCTGTCGTTCGTTCAGCATGGTCCTCCTCCTTTTGTCACATATGTACTCTCGGAGTCTCTTTGTGCCTGATTTTGTGAGATGATTTTTTGTCAGATGTGCATAAATTTATGAGGCGTATGTGGAACGTACGTTGATTAAATTTATGCACATCTGGCGGAAAATCTGCCAATCTGCCAATCTGCCACAAAGGCAGGTGCAGGAGAGATTCCGAGAGTACATACACAAACCCTCTTTTTCATATCATAACCGAAAAAAAGGACGGACGGAGAGGAAACTGCGTTCCTAACTGTTAGGAAAAGGGGAACTTTCCCCTTCATAAAAGTTCCCCCGCAAATGTCTTCAGTTTTTCTGCTGTCTGTTCCTCCGACTCCCCCTCCACACAAAACTCCAAAACATCTCCGCATTTTGCTCTCAGCCGCATCAGTCCCATAAGCTGCCTGGCATCTGCCGCGCTTCCCTTGCAGGCCACACGGATCCTGCACCCGCATCCCATGCCGAACTGGGCAAGATACGCCGCGCTTCTGGCATGAAGCCCGTTCGGATCAGCAATCTTATGTCTAAATGTAACCATACCGTCCTCCTGTCTGACTTTCTGGCTACATTATAGCAATATCAGAAAGGGAAATCAACACGAAAAGCATCCTGTCAGTCAGTTCAGGGACCGTCCGGGTTACTGTTCACACCCAATGTCATGATGCTGGGGTCAAAAGGTCATGAATCATAAAATTATGTTAATTGATTTAGAATTGTGTGCAAAATCATTTCCAT
>JAAWLV010000210.1 GCA_022798105.1 Hungatella sp. | reverse complement strand
CCAAGGGCGGGCTGGACAGCCGGGCCGCCATCGCCCACTGCGGCATGGCCCCTTATGTGGCGACATTGACCACCATCAACACCCCGCACCGGGGCTGCACCTTTGCCGAGTACCTGTTGGGCAAGGTCCCCCAGGCCGCCCGGCTGAAGATCGCGGCGGCCTACAACGCCGCCATGAAGCAGGTGGGCGACCCTGACCCGGACTTCCTGGCGGCGGTAACCGATCTGACGGAGAGCGCGTGCCTGGCCCGGAACGAGGTGACGCCCGATGCCCCTGGCGTGGTGTATGAGAGCGTCATGTCCTACTGCAAGAAGGCCCAGCATGGCAAGTTCCCGCTGAATATGACCTATCCCATCGTCAAGCACTTTGACGGCCTGAACGATGGGCTGGTGTCGGTGGAATCGGCCAAGTGGGGGAGAAGTTCACCCTCCTGGAGCCGGAGGGCAAGCGGGGTATCTCCCATGGCGACGTGGTGGATCTGAACCGGGAGAACATCCGGGGCTTCGACGTGCGGGAGTTCTATGTAAAGCTGGTTGAGGATTTGAAGCACCGGGGGCATTAGCATTCACAATCTACTTTGCTTGCTCAGGGATTGCACTATAATTTGGGGATAGCTCATAAAAACCAAAATAATATAGAAAGCGAGAGAATAGACTGATGAATTTTCTACCAATTAGAAAACTTTACCACTGCAATGAAATCTCCGCTTACCCAGAAGATTCCATTCAGGAGGCAATCAGGCGTTTTGGGAAATTGCCTAATACATTGATAGAGTATTATCGACAATTAGGAGCAAACCAAGAGATCAATCAAGCTCAAACCTATCCATGCAGTCCAGCGAACCTTGTTTTAGAAAATGGGTATCTTATGTTCTATGTTGAAGATCAAGAATCCATGTGGTGGGCTATCAAGCAGGAAGATTTGGGGGAAGATAATCCTGCCGTATATGTATGTGTGTGGAAGAACGATGGATATGTTTATCTGCCTGAAAGCGACACGTTGGAACATTTTTTGTATTCTATGGCGTATTGTCAGGCAATGGAAATCCTGCCATGGAACAGCGAAGGGCCGTTTTCCTGTGATACCGAAACAAAATCCAAAATAGAGGCTACTTATAAAAAGAAGGATTTTGAATTGTGCAATTCGCCCCGAACTACATTTTATGGGAACAGTGATGATGAAGCAATTATGATTTGTGAAGATGAGCTTTCTTGTCAGGTTTCTTTTGCCTGTATGACAGAAGAACAATTTGAGCAAATCCAAAAAGTATTATCCATAAGAAGTTAGCTCCTTGTCTTCTTTAGTTGGTTTTCTGTCAGAGCGGTGTCTATCCGGTTAGCCGTTAGAGCGTGTTTGTCTTTCTCTGTCTTAAATCTTCTCTTAGAGTGGGTCCTTCTGGTTGGTTCGTGGTGAACCCACCCTAAGTTCTCCGCCAGGGCGCAATACCCCCCTGGCGGAGAACTTATTATTTTTGCAGCTACGTCCGTATCCCCGGCCAGCACTTCC
The DNA here is from genome assembly GCA_022798105.1 of Hungatella sp. GTDB lineage: Bacteria > Bacillota > Clostridia > Lachnospirales > Lachnospiraceae > UBA3402. The sequence continues at coordinate 1,022 of JAAWLV010000210.1, read as the reverse complement.
CCTCGCTGTCAGCGTGGTCCTTCAGGTACATATAGACAGCCCTGGCCCGGTGATTCAGGTCGGACTGATAGATTTTCTCGAAGTATCCCATAGGCTACTCCTGCCCTTCATCAGTGCGAACAACCACAGGGGGAAGCGGCTCCCGTCTGGTGCGTCTGGCCTGAGCGTAGGACGCCCCGCCTCTGGCGGTTGGCGTTTTCGGCGGCACTGGAGGAGCGGGAGGCGCATCACTCTCTATCTGCTGTGCGTGGTGACAGCGGAAGATGGCCTGCTCCAGCTCCTGCTTGCTGGCGTAGGCCACTGCGCGCGCGGCCCGTTCCGGCAGCAGGTACGGCTCACCGAAGGAGATGCCCCAATCCAGGAAAAGCCTCAGCCTCGTCTGCATGGGGTGTGTCCCCGTTTTCATGACCACGAACTGGCCCTTGGGAATGGACTTCAGCTCATCGGGGGTCATAAGAGGCCGCTCCATCATCTGGAGAGACCGGCTGACGCTGTCCTTCCCGCCGCCCTTGCTCACCGAGCCACTCATGACGGTACGGCTGCCCAGGGCTTTGGACAGCACCTCGGCGGTCTGGGAATTGGGGGCGAAGCCGCCGAAGATCGTATCCTGCACATTATCTACTATGATCTCTGCGCCCTCCTTGCCGTAGTTTTTTTCCAGCTGGGCAAGGCTCTGGATGATCGGCACCAGGGTCAGCTTGCGAGACCGGCCGGCGCTGAACAGGGGCAGGATATCAAAGGCTGGCATGGTGCCCAGCTCATCGCAGAACAGCACTACCCGGTTGGGCAGTTTGCCGCCGTTCTCGTCCGCTACAGAGAACAGTTCCCGGCTGAGGGTCTGGATCATCAGACCCGCCATGAAGTTCTTGCTGGGGTCTTCCTCCGGTAGGACGAGGAAGATGGCGGACTTCTGGGAGGCGAATGCTTCCGCGTCAATGGCGCTGTCGAAGCACAGCACCTGCTCCAGCTCGGAGTCCAGGAAGGCGTTCAGCCTGGACAGCACCGTGGACATGACCGAGGCC
>JAAWLV010000034.1 GCA_022798105.1 Hungatella sp. | reverse complement strand
ATATATGCCGTGGAGATGAGACCAGGAAAACAGGAGGGCCTCACCCCGAGTGTTTTCCGCTTTAAGGGCTCATCGGAATGCTTGGCATATCTGAACACGAACGGCACACAGCCTGCCTTCTCTCCCTGGCCCCACGACCAAATCCGCCCCATTTGCTCACTCAATATAAAGTTCCGCTTTATCCGGATTAGGGGGAAAACAAAAACAGTCCCGCCATCTCACGGAACTGTTCTGCAAAAAACCTGATTTTACAAAATCCGCCTACTCCTTCACAATCGGCCCCACCTGCGCCATCAGGTTATCAATATCCTCGAACATAGCGCTCTTGGTAGTCCCCAGGCTGCTTGCCCGGCTGATATGTTTCACAACCTCCTGGTATTGTCCTCTGATTTTGTCAAAAAATCCGCACAGGCTTTCAAGGGCTGACCTGGACTGGCTGATAACTCCCGATATCTGCTCCTGCACCGACGTGGCGCCCTCCGCCGCCTGGGTGATCTTATCAAACATCTCATAAGTCTCCTGCACCTTGTCAAGGCTGTTCCCCAAAGCCTGCCTGGATGTATCGATACTCTCGCTCAGCTTATCGGTCCCCCGCTCCACGTCCTTAATGCCGGAATCCACCTCGGCCGCCAGATCCTTGATCTCGTCCGCCAGTTTCTTCACCTCCACAGCCACTACGGCAAAGCCTTTTCCCTTCTCACCGGCCCTGGCCGCCTCGATGGACGCGTTAATCGCAAGGATGTTGGTCTGATCCGCAATGGATACGATCCTGCTCATCCTCTGTTTAATCTGCTCCACCGACTCCTGCAGCGCCTCAAAGGTACTGCCCATCTCCCCAAAGTGTGTCTCCACCTCCAGGGAACTGTTTTTTAAAATTTCAACCTCATCCTGAGCCTGGCCCACAGAATCGGCAATCTTATCCCTGACCGTGACAAATTGCTCCGACGCCTCGCTGACGCTCAAAAAATTCTGGCCCATATCCTCCAAACGCTCCTGAAAATGAGTCGCATCCCCAAGAACGTCATTGAAAGAACTGCCTACCAGGCTCAGCTCCTGCAACGATGCCACTTCCTTGTTGACCAGATCCGTGTGGTATTGTTTCAGACTGTCCATCACATACACAATCGGGTACAAATCCTTTGGTCCACCCTGCTTTTTTCCGTCTCCCTGTTTTTTGTCTCTGCGAAACAGCATGCTTCCATCTCCCCTCTTTATTCAAATACAACGCATGTCATGGACTGATTGACAAACTGATTGTTATAATGTTCTCCGTACCCTACAAGCCCTGAATGGCTTCCCAGGGCTCCCATCTCATTTAAATACTCCTGCATATATCCGTTTTCACTGAACAGTTTATACCTGAACAGACAGTTAACGGAAAAAACCGCCGAACGTCTGGGAAAATCCTGGCAGATCTTTCTGATGGTATCCTTCACAATTTCCTTATAATTACCAAGCTCCAAAAGCATCAGCACATCCGAATCATTGACCTGCCTGAAACAGGCCAGAGCGCTGCCGCTTACCTCCTTGATGGAAATGATGCAGGTATCCTCCCCGTTGATCTTCCCAAAGGGATTTCGAAATGTCTGCGTCTGTATCTGCTGCTCCGACACATGAAGAATATCCTGATACACCTGTCTGGCCGGCTTGCCGTTTAAAGATCCCATAATATACCTGGCCTTATCCGTATCCGAGGCAATAAACCGGTGTTCCTCCATCCTGCGGTATATATTTTCCTTATACGCTTTGACTCTGCCGCCCTGATTTTTGACCAGCCCGTAAGCCACCGCGTCCTCATAAACCCTGCCGTTGGCAGACACCTTTCCTCCGTCGCCGGTGCCTCCCACAAGAGATACGTTCCGGTGCCTTAAAGCAGTATGTATGGTGGTCAGCACACAGGCATCGTTGCCGGAACAAAAGTCGATGCATATGGTGTCCTCCTGAGAAGCATTAACCTTCCTTAAATCCTCCTCCAGACGTTTTATGTACTTAACAGGCATAACGCTTACCTGCTCAAGCACATTGGCAGCCCCGCTGACGCCGTCCAGAAAAGCGACCACGCCTACGCCGTTTTCCACCACTCTCGTATCATAGCTCATTCCGATACATCCGATACTGGGCACCTGAGGATATAATTCTTCCAACTCTCTCACATGCTCCTCAAACTGTCTCCCATTGGACATCAGCATAATAAACTGAGGCCTGGACAACCCCCGCACCGCCTCTTTTAAATCCCCCCGCTGACTCATACCAAAAAACTGTCTCACTGTTTTTTCCTCTCTTCCATATTCATTATGGTATCTTATGTAAATAACCGTATAACTGATAACCGCAAATCACATACGGAATTTTTGACCAATCTGACTTAAAAGGGCTCCGGAACAATTGTTCCAGAGCCCCTCCACTCATCAGTCTCTATGACATCCGTACTGTTATCTGTTTTCAGTAACCTTAATACTTGTCATTTCCAGAGTAGGACATGTCCTCATAGCCGGAATACTCCTGAACCGGCTGGTGATAGCTTCCGGAGGATACCGCTGATATGCCGGAGCTGCTGCCTTTTAAGCGGAACTTACCCACCTGCTCCCGCATAAGCTGAGCCTGGCTGGACAATTCCTCACTGGCTGCCGCACTCTCCTGGGCTGTAGCGGAGTTGGTCTGAATAACACTGGAGATCTGGTCGATTCCAAGGGTAATCTGTGAAATAGCCGCAGACTGGGTGGTGCTTGCCTCGGAAATCTTATCCACAAGCCTGGTAACCTCTTTTGCACCCTCCACAGCCTGAATAAGGGTCTTGGCTGTCTCGCTGGCAATGGTCGTACCGTTCTGAACCGCCTTGATGGAATTCTCGATCAAGGCCGCCGTATTCTTGGAAGCCTCGGAACTCTTGCTGGCAAGGTTTCTTACCTCGTCGGCCACAACCGCAAATCCCTTTCCGGCACTTCCTGCCCTGGCTGCCTCAACAGCTGCATTCAGAGCCAGAATATTGGTCTGGAAGGCAATATCCTCGATAGTCTTAATGATCTTTCCGATCTCATTGGAGCTGTCGTTAATATCGCTCATAGCCTGGATCATATCCTGCATCTTGGCATTGCTCAGATTCATGTCGTCGCCTACTGCGTTAACCTTCTTGTTGGCATCATTGGCATTCTCCGCGTTCTCCTTGATTCTCTCGGAGATATCGGAGATCGTCGCCGCCAGCTCCTCAATGGAGCTTGCCTGCTCGGTAGCTCCCTGGGAAAGAGCCTGTGCGCCGCTGGAAACCTGCTCCGCGCTGGTGGAAACCTGCTCGCTGCTCTCGCTGATCTTCTTCATGGCGTCATTCATCTGAACCGCAATTGCCCTAAAGGATGTAAGCACCTGACGGAAGCTTCCTATGTATTCCTGCTCACAGATGGAATCCACGGTCAGATCCCCTGCCGCCATCTTGGCCAGGAACTGGTTCTCATCGCCCACGATAGCCTGAAGCTTTCTGATAACCTCCCGGAACTGATCCGCCAGAACTCCCAGCTCATCTCTGGACTGGTAGGACACGGACACATCCAGATTGCCCTGTGCCATCTGGATGGCAACCTGCTCCAGCTCCGCCACAGGAAGGCGGATACCTTTGATAATTATGATGGAGAAAATAACTCCGATAACCACCACTACACCCATAACAGCCAGCTGAATGGCTATGGCTCTTTTATATGTGGAATTGCTTTCATTGTAAGCTTCTTCACTTCCTCTGGTGTTAAAGTCAGAGAGATTATTTAAAGCAGATACAACTGAATTGTAGGCGGCATTGACTTCATCGCCCTCCAAAAATGCCCGGGCCTCCTCCAGCTGCCCTGCATTGACCAGATTAATAACCTGAGTTTCCGTCTCTTTATACTTTGTCCATGCAGACTGGAGCGTCTCGTAAAGCCCCCGTCCTTCCGTGGTGCTGACATACTCCCCGTAAGCAGCAACATAAGAATCCATTTTGCTGACTCCATCGGAAACCGCTGATAAGTTGGCCTGAGCCTTCTCTACAGTCTGGGCAGTCACCGCTTTCTCCTCGCTGAGCATCGTATCGGAAAGCGCCGTGTTCATCTGGTTGGATAAAGTACAGCTCGGCATCCACTTTACGGCAATAAGATTGCCCTGGCTGTTAATATTGCCCATTAACATGATAGAAATTGCACACAACACAATCATTCCGGCCAGCGCTATACCTACCATAATGTAGAGCTTAATGCCGATTTTTAAATTCTTAATAGTCTCTGTCATGACTTTCTCCCTTCGTTACCCTTTATTGCATTTTGATGCCTTTACAGCTTTGTATCCTTTGTATTCCGGGCCTAAATATTTCTCAGCCTGAATTTTCCTATCAGCGACTTAAGCACCTGAGCCTGGCCTGCAAGCTCCTGGCTGGCTGCGGCGCTTTCCTCCGAAGTTGCGGAGTTGGACTGAATTACCGTGGAAATCTGGTAAATACTGTCTTTAATATGATTGATGGCAGCCTCCTGCTCTTTGGAAGCAGCGGAGATTACCTTAATCTGGCTGGTCACCACTCCTGCCCCGTCAACAACCGAATGAAGGGATTCCTGAGTCACATCCGTAAGCTTCGATCCGGTCTCAACCATCCGCAGCGTCTTCTCAATCAGCTCTGTGGTATCCTTAACCGCATCGGCGCTCTTGGCTGCCAGATTGCGCACCTCATCGGCCACAACTGCAAATCCTTTTCCTGCGCTTCCCGCCCGGGCCGCTTCCACAGCCGCGTTCAGCGCCAGAATATTGGTCTGGAACGCAATGTCATCAATAGTCTTGATAATATGCTGAATCTCGCCGGAACATGCGCTGATCTGCTGCATGGCTTCCGCCATCTCCTGCATCTGCCCGTTGCACACGGCGATCTTCTCACCTACATTGTCCGCCTCCTCGGTAGTGATTGCGGCGCTTTCGGCATTACCGTTGATCTGCTCCGTAACCTTCTCAATCATGTGCAGCAGGTTATCCACCTCGGATGCCTGCTCCGTGGAACCCTGAGCCAGGCTCTGAGCGCCTGTAGCCACCTGATTGGCCCCTGAATCCACCTGGCTGGCAGAGGCATGGATCTGCTGCATAATATTGCTCTGCTCCCGGGTGATGGTGTCAATGGCTTTCTGAATCTGTACAAAATCGCCGATATACTCAATCTCGCTTTTGCTGGCAAGGTTACCGGCCGCCATATCCTGCAGCACATTCGCTATGTCGGAGATGTAAAGCTTCAGATTCTGCACGGACTTGTTAAGGCTCTCTGCCAGCACTCCGATCTCATCCCTGCTCTTAATATCAATCTGGAAGTCCAGCTTTCCTTCCGACAGGCTTCTGCTGGATTCGGTGATAACCTCAATAGGCTTCACAATCTTGCCGATCACGTACATTACAAGCATAATGCTGACAATCAGAATGATCACAATAGTAAACACCGACATATATTCTGTCTTTGTAACCCAGCTGCTTAAGCCTATCTGATTCTCATCCACTATCTTCTCCGTAACGGCGCCTACCTCCTCCAAAAGAGCCACCAGTTTGTTGACATTTACCTTGGTGTCTTCCAGATACATCTGATGAGCCTGTTCCGGATTTGTCTTATTTACGGTAAGGATCTCCGTCGCCGATTCATGGATAGCCTGGTGAATCGGTTTCATCTCCTCAACCAACCTGAGGATATCCGCATCCTCCACCGAAGACGCGTCGCCGTATATCCACTTGCCCAGAACGCAGCCCTTATAATCCGTGCTGCCTGTAAACTCGGTGCCCAGCGTCACCGCGGAACACAGATTCTCTACCCAGCTGTAATGCGCCTTCTCGGCTGTAAGCACCAGAGAATGAATGGCTGTGGACTGTTCGGTTGATTCACTGTATTTTCTTACCTTTGCCATACCGCTGATAGTCAAAATCCCGCTGACGATTACCACTAAAAATATAAGAGCAATTCTTATCAGCACCTGTTGTTTTATACTCTGCTTCATATATTTTCTCCTTATAACAATATCTTTTTACTTTTTACAAACAAAGGAACACCGGTGTACAGAAGCCCTAAGGCCTCCCTACACCGACGCCGCTGTTAATTCTGCGAAACCCTTTATCTTTCCTTAGTATTTATCGTCTCCGTAGCTCATCTGCCGGCTTTCATAGGATGTTCCCGCCGCCCCATTGTAACCTGCGCTGCTTACAGGCTCATACTGCACGGAAACAGGGGCCGGTCCTCCCAGATCCTTATCCAGCTTAAATCTTCTCACCAGTTCTTTCATAATCTGCGCCTGGCTGGACAATTCCTCGCTGGCCGCGGCACTCTGCTCGGAGGTGGCGGAATTGGTCTGGACAACGCTGGAAATCTGATCAATTCCCTGGGTAATCTGTGTAATGGCCTCTGCCTGTTCTTTCGATGCCCTGGCGATGGAATCCATCATCTCCGTGGCTTCCTGGATACCTGACATAACCTTCTCCAGAGAACTTGCCGTCTCGTCGGCAATCTTCTTGCCGTTTTCAACGGCAGTCAGAGAATTCTCAATAAGCACTGCCGTATTTTTGGATGCTTCCGACGACTTGCTGGCCAGATTGCGGACTTCGTCCGCCACAACCGCAAAACCTTTTCCTGCCGCTCCTGCCCTGGCTGCCTCAACAGCCGCGTTAAGAGCCAGAATGTTGGTCTGGAACGCGATATCTTCAATAGTCTTTATGATCTTACCGATCTCACCGGAAGACGCGTTGATATCCGCCATGGCTGCCAGCATATCATGCATTCTGCGGTTGCCCTCACCGGCCACTTCGCTGACCATAACGGACTTTCTGCTGGCCTCCTGGGCCCCTTCGGCATTCTCGTTGATCCGGGTGGAGATATCGTTAATAGATGCCGCAAGTTCTTCGACAGAAGAAGCCTGTTCCGTAGCGCCCTGCGAAAGGGCCTGTGCACCGGAGGATACCTGATCCGAACCGGAAGCCACCTGCTCGGCTGACTGATTCAGGGTGGTCATAGTACTGTTAAGACTGCTCTTAATCCCTATCATGGCCTGAAGTATCTTCTGGTAATCACCGATGTACTTGCTCCGATCATTGGATCTGGCTGCAAAATCCCCTCCGGCCATAGCCGTAAGGATTCGCTCGATATCCCTGATGATCGTAGCCACCCCGGTGGTCATCTCGTGCATATACTCCGCCATCTCCCCGAACTCGTCCCTGGACTGATAATCCACTTCCACGGAAAGGTTTCCCTTTACCACTTCCTTCATGGCCGCCTCAATCCTCTTGACAGGCGTAAGAATAGTACCCGTAAGATTCAGGGCAATGAAGCATGTAAAGATAAAAGCAACAGCGGCAATGATCACAGACGCAGCCAGAAGCGAATCGTCCAGAAGCATCGACTCGTCATATTTGGCCCGGCTCTCCGCCTCCATCTTGGCAAAGGCACTTTCCAGAGTGCTCACAAACCCGTCCACCTGGGGATTGTACTCCGTCAGGATAACCTCCTGAGCCTCCGCGTTCCCCTCCGGCGTACCTCTGGTAGCACATTCGATAATGTACATTCTCGTGTCCTTGTTGCCAACCAGTCCGGCCTCGAATTCTTTCAGAAGGGACACATCCCCCTCATAACTGGTATAGATGTCCTGGAGCATGGTCTTTACATCCTCCATGTTCTGGTTTACAACCTGCACCCGCCTGTTGGTTTCGTCGGGGTCTGTCTCCACCACCGCCAGCATCAGCTCCTTCAAACCTTCCTGAAGCTTCAGCTGCATCTCATAGACCGTGGTAACCGCCCTGTAATCCTGCCCGTAGAAATTCTCGTAGCTTTTCTTGGACTTGGCAATTCCTGTACTGGCGGCAATAACTGATATAAGAAACATCACCAGAATCAGGCCGAATGACACCAGAAACTTTTTGCCCACTTTTAAATTCTTCATTCGTTGCTCCTCCTTGGTTGAGCCCTTTAAAATTTGAGATGAAGCACTTCCGAAAAACCGAAAATGCCGTCACCGCATATTCTTTTATATTACTTCGGCATTTTTTTTAATTTCATAATACGTTTTTCAGAAATTTTTACAGAATATATTTATAATAACTTATGTATCCGCTTTTTTCGTCGATAAATAAGAATAGTGTATTGCGGTCTGCTGCATTTTGCTACAGACTGTTTGATTTTTATGCATAATTTAAAAAGATAGGTGGTGCAACAGAATGGATAATGGTATGGAAGGTATGCTGGACACATATCTTTTCGAAACAAACTCCCTTTTAGACCGGCTGGATGAGATGCTGGTGGCTGACGAGAAGATCGGTGACTTTTCTACGGATGACGTCAACGAGATTTTCCGTATTATGCACACCATCAAGGGCTCCTCTGCCATGATGGAATTCAGTGCGCTTGCGGAGATTGCCCATCACATAGAGGACATGTTCTTCTATATCCGCGATAAGGGTATTGATACCCTGGATCCCCAGCACAAAAAGGAACTTTTCAACCTGATGTTCCGCTCGGAGGATTTCCTCAGGGGCCAGGTGGAGAAGGTAGAAAGCGGGGAGGCTCTCGATACGGATATCGATTCCTTCGCTGCCGATATTAATAATTTCCTCAAAAAGATTACCGGCGAGGCTGCAGAGGAAGCCCCCGCCGCCCCGGGAGCGCCGGCAGCCGATGTTCCGGCCCAGGCCCCGGCAGCCCCTTCTGCCCCTGCGGCCGAAAAGCTGCCGGATGACAAAGAGGCCTCCTGTTTCCTCCACATATTCCTGGAGGAAGGCATCGGCATGGAGAACCTGCGGGCTTACATGATCATCAACGCCGTGCAGGAGTGCGGCATTGAACTTAATTACTACCCTGAACATATGGAGTCTGACTCCTCCACCGCGGCTTCTATTATAGAGGAAGGTTTCTTTATGGCTTTTAAGTCCGAGGAGGATGCTCAGAAAGCGGAAGGTGTTCTGCGCACTCAGAACTATATACGTTCCTATGAGCTGGCTGCGGTTCCCGAACCCGAACCGGAAGCTCCGGCGCCCGAACCCGAGCAGCCTGCCCCGGCATCGGCGCCTCAGGCAGCGCCTGCGCCCAAACCGGCGGCCCAGAAACCGGCGGCGCCCAAGCCGGCGGCGCCCAACGCTCCCGTCAAGCAGAGCCTTATCAGCGTCAGCCTGATGAAGCTTGACAGCCTGCAGAATATCGTGGGTGAGATCGTCATCACCGAGTCTATGGTTACCTCCTCTCCGGAGCTTAACCAGTTAAGCCGGGATGCTTACGACAACTTCATGAAATCAGCCCGCCAGCTGCGCAAGCTGACCGACGATTTGCAGGATATCTCCATGTCCCTGCGGATGGTTCCCATCTCCGGCGTGTTCCAGAAGATGAGCCGTATTGTCCGGGATATGAAGCAGAAGCTTAACAAGGATGTCCGCCTTACTCTTATCGGCGAGGACACCGAAGTTGACAAAACCATTGTGGACAGCATTCAGGATCCCATTATGCATATGGTCCGCAATGCCATGGATCACGGCATTGAAGACACTGCCCAGGAGCGCATCTCATCGGGCAAAAACAGCCAGGGCGAGATCATCCTGTCTGCCACTCATACCAGCAGTGAGGTGGTGATCACCATCGCCGACGACGGCAAGGGCATGGATCCTGCCAAGCTTTTGGCCAAAGCCAGGGATAAAGGCCTTCTGGTGAAGCCTGAGAGCGACTACTCCACCAAAGAGGCCCTGGCGCTGGTAATGCTTCCCGGCTTCTCCACCAACCAGACGGTTACAGAATTTTCCGGCCGTGGCGTGGGTATGGACGTGGTTAAGAAAAACGTGGAATCCGTAGGCGGCGTGGTATCCCTCTCCAGCGAGTACGGCAAAGGCACCACCTTCACTATGAAGATACCGCTGACTATGGCTATTGTGGACGGCATGAAGGTAACGGTAGGCAGTTCCATTTTCACCATCCCCATTGCCAATATCCGCCAGTCCTTTAAGATTCTCCCTGAAGAAATCATCCGCGACGAGAACGACAACGAGATGATCGAGCGCATGGGAAGCTTCTATCCCATCGTGCGCCTGCACCAGTTCTACAACATCGACACCGAAGTGACGGATCTTAAAGACGGAATCCTTTTGTGGGTGGAGACCAGCGACCGCTCCTTCTGTCTCTTTGTAGATGAGCTTGTGGGCGAACAGCAGGTTGTTGTGAAGCCGTTCCCGGCATTCCTTAACTACTTTGAACTTAAAAATTCCGGTATTGCCGGCTGTACGATTTTAGGCGACGGCAATATCAGTATTATTCTGGATATCCAGAGCCTCCATTCTGCGGCCCTGGAGAACGCATAACAGAAGGGAGGATGCAAATATGTCTGAACAACTTAACAACCATGATGACATTCAGGATATGCCTGAGGTGGAAACGGAAGAGGTTTCTACGATCGATCGCTGCCTCACCTTCGAATCCGCCGGCCTGATTTTGTACATCAGCACCAAGCATGTAATTGAGATCATCAACAACCACTCCATAACCACCCTTCCGCTGATGCCGCCCTACATCAAGGGTATCATCAACTTAAGAGGCCAGATTCTTCCCGTAGTGGATATCCAGCAGCGTATGGGCAAAGGACCCACCCAGTCCACCGGGAATGTATGCATCATTGTCCTGGACATTGACTCCGTATCGTTAGGCATTATCGTGGACTCCGTCCGCCAGGTGATGGACATCGATCTGAAAAATGTACGTCCCATCCCCCTTAAGCATCAGCAGAAGCTGCTTAACGGTATGGTGAACATGGATGACGGAAGCGTTTTTATGTCTGTTGACTGCCAGGCACTGGCCGTACCCCAATAATTTCACTGCTGTCCTCCGGCCCGGCATCCCGATGCCCGGCCGGGTTGTAAAGGGCGGCTGCATTCAGATTGGGAATTAATCAAGAAATAAGACAGGGGGGGATTGTTATGCTGAATTTAACGGACAGTGATTTTCAGCGCCTCTATACATATATTAAGAAACATTACGGGATTGATTTGAGTAAGAAAAAGCAGCTGATCGTAAGCCGGCTTTCCAACACGCTGGCTTCCCAGGGTTTTAAAGATTTTTCCGCCTATGTGGACGAAATCTTATCCGGCCGTGACCCGGAGATGGTTACTGCCATGCTCAATAAACTTACTACCAATTACACCTACTTTCTCCGGGAGGAGGATCATTTTAAATATCTCTGGGATGTGGTTCTCCCCGATCTGGAGAAAAAACATGCCAGGGATAAGGTGCTGTGCATATGGAGCGCAGGCTGCTCCTCAGGAGAAGAACCCTACACCATCTCCATGTACTTAAAGGAGTATTTCGGCGCTCAGGCCTCCCAGTGGGACACCAGGCTTCTGGCCACGGATATATCCCAGAAGATACTGAATACGGCTATCTCCGCATCCTACAGCGAGGAAAGCTTATCTTCCCTTCCCTCCACCTGGAAACAGAAATACTTTGTCCGGGCGGATCAGGGTAAGTACACCGTAGCCCCTGCCATTAAACAAAATGTCATCTTCCGTCCCTTTAACCTGATGGATCAGATCCAGTTTAAAAAGAAGTTTGATCTAATCTTCTGCCGGAATGTAATGATCTATTTTGACCAGGCCACTAAGGATGCCCTTGTGCGCCGTTTCTACAATGCCACGGTTCCCGGCGGCCATCTCTTTATCGGCCACTCTGAGGGGCTGACCAAAGCCACCTGCCCTTACGATTATGTCCAGCCGGCCATATATCGCAGAAAGGACAAATAAGCACAAGCCGCGGCTCTGTTTTCGGACAGACGCATTCCGCGGAGAAAGAAGGTTAGATTATGCAGCAGAAAATCCGTGTGATGGTGGTAGACGACTCCCTTGTGTTCAGAACCTGGCTTGTGCAGAGCCTCAGTGCGGATCCACGCTTTGAGGTTGTTGGATACGCCATCAATGCCATTGATGCCAAGAACAAGCTTCCGATTTTAAAACCGGATATTATGACTCTGGATATTGAGATGCCGGGTATGACCGGGCTGGAGTTTTTAAAGGAGGTCCTTCCCTCCCATCCGGTTCCTGTGATCCTGGTATCCTCCCTGAACGTGCGTGTCTTTGACGCCCTGGCAGCAGGAGCCGTGGACTTCGTCCGCAAGCCTGAGGAAGGACAAAAGGAAGTATTCATAAGAAGCCTTAAAGCCAAACTGGCTATAGGTTCCAACGCCCGCGTCCGGCTTCCCCAGCAGGCCCAGGCCGTACTTCCCAGAACCACAGCTTCCGTCCCCCATTTTAGCGGCACCCCGGCAAATATAAACACATCCGCAGTTGACCTGATCGCCATCGGCGCCTCCACAGGAGGAACCGAGGCCATTTTAGACGTCGTGCGCCATTTTCCGGCCAGGATGCCGGGAATCGTTATCACCCAGCACATGCCGCCGGGCTTCACCGCCATGTATGCAGAACGCCTAAACCGCATCTGCAAACTGGAAGTAAAGGAGGCAAAACACGGCGACAAGGTTCAGCCCGGCCTGATTCTTCTGGCTCCCGGAGGTCTTCAGATGCGGGTCGTCCGTATGGGCGCAGGATACAGTGTCAGCTGTACCGCCGAGGAGAAAGTCAGCGGCCATCAGCCTTCTGTGGATGTGCTCTTTACCTCTGTGGCTGCCAATGTCAAAAACAGGGCCATCGGCGTTATCCTCACAGGTATGGGCGCCGACGGGGCCGCGGGTATGCTCCGCATGAGAAAAGCCGGAGCCTATACCATCGGACAGGACAGGGAGAGCTGTGTGGTCTACGGCATGCCTATGGAAGCCTACAAGATCGGCGCAGTGTGTCAGCAGGCATCTCTTCTCAATATTCCTCAGCTTGTGATGGCCCGGCTGGCCAAATAATTGCAAATAATCCATTGACCCGAAACTTCTTGCCTTCAGCATATTGAATCCAAAAGGTTTCGGGTATTTTTCCCCTCTCAGGACATTCATCGTAAACACAGGATATAGACATGGCCAAACACAACAATCGTTATGGGAATAAAAACAGAGCCCCGAGAAGCGGCAGGCGCAGAATCCCCCCTCCTCCCCCGCCTGGAACAGCTATACAAGCCTCCCCGGCGGACGGCTCTCAGGACAAAAAGAAAAGAAGCAAAACCGAACGGCTGTTAGCAGGCGGGATCCTGACGGCGGTGCTCGCCATCTTCGTCAGCCTGCTTATTTATTTTCGCCCTTCTTTTGGACAGGACGTCTTTAACGCCGTAAAAGATTTCTGCCGAAATACCAGGGAACAGATCACGAATCTTGGAAAAAACCAGGAGATTGCCGAAACAACCGCCCCGGAAACCGACACGGCCCAGACAGAGGCTTCCCTTTTAGAGACCGAGGAAGAACTGCCCTACATGGACCGCACCGCAGAACTGGGCAATATTTCCGATATGGGCGCAGAACCTGTATATCCTCCCCAGGAAGACGCCATCTATTCCTGCATGCTCGATACTGCCATGGGCCCCCTTCTCTATTACAACCAGGGGGATATCCGCTGGAAGGAATATCTCTACGGCGGCCGGGATCGTCTGGCCAAGTACGGATGCGGACCTGTATGCGTGTCCATGCTGATCAACAGTTTTACGCCTTTCAGCGTCACTCCTGTGGAACTGGCGGACTGGTCCGCCGCCAACGGTTACTATGCCCCTCAAAGCGGCTCTTACCACGGCCTGATCCCCGGAAGCCTTACTTCCTTTGGCCTTCAGGTGGAGAGCGTCACTGACCGGACGCCGGACAATGCCAGAAACCTTCTTTCCACCGGACATGTTCTTGTAGCCCTTATGGGCCGGGGTGCTCTGACTCAGAACGGCCATTTTATCATCATCGCCCAGCTTAGCAGAGACGGCAATGTCTATATCGCCGATCCCGCCAGCTATGAAAACAGCACCAAGGAATGGGATCTGGCGCTTCTCATGAATGAATTGAAAAAAAGCTATGACAGCGGCGGGCCTTTGTGGGCCGTGTCATTTGACAGCGGGGAGGGCGGATGAACCCTGTGTTACCGGCACAGTTCCATCATCCCCTCATCCTCGCGGGAATCCCCCGCGGCAACTGCCTCTGCAGGTGCAATCCCAAGCCACCGGCATATCACCTTAACCCCTTCTGCTTTACAGGCCCTTTCATCCACAATCTGCAGGCAGTTTCCCTCCGTAAAGTAACGTATCCCGTCCTTATTCCCTTCCCTCTCCTTCCACCCCTGATGTTTGGAACGGATCAGCGTAATTTTATAGATCTTTCCTCCATGTTCGTCTCTGTAAACCAGAAACCGAAAATGCCCTTCCCTCTGCCTCTGTTTAAGCTCCCAAACCACCCTTTCCTTCAGAAAGAAAAACTGTTCTCTCTCTTCTTTATCTGATTTCAGCAGTATATGGGCCCCGCCTGCAAATACGCCTCCCCAAAACAGTCCCCATAGATGCCTGCATTTTTTGCTTGCTTCTCTGTATGGCAGGGATGTGGCAAAAAACATCTTACAGCCGTCCGCAGCCAGCCTGCGGATATCCGCAGCCAGTCTCTCAGGGACGCCTGTCTCCCCCTCAGGAACCAGCAGCCCGTCAATATCAAGGAATGCCGCTTTAGGCCTTCTTGGTATCCGAAACAGCGGATAATTGCCGAACAGGATACGATTCATCACATCCTCTCTTCCGCCGTAGGCCAGATAACAGGTACACACCTTTCTGCCGCACCCGTCCTTTGCCGCATCCTCCCTGTGATCCCGGCCAAATACATGTTCCCATGGACCGTACCAGTTCCCCGGAAGCGGGCGGCTGATATTGCATCTTCGAAGGGTGCCGTCCCCCTCCACAAAAAGCCTGTCCCTGCACGCCCCGCAGGATGCCGGCACACGTCCAAGTTCCCGCCTGAAATAGGGATCCACCCGCTCAAACTCCTCGATCTCCTCCTTGGTATATTGTCTCCCCATACCATCCATCTTGTTGATCCACAGATAGATCTGTTCCGGAAGCCTTTCCCGAAGTTCCTTTATGGCCTGCCGGTTTTCCGCCGCGCCCACTGTCCCTACGCTTATATGAACTCCGGCCTCCCAAAGTTTTGTGCACTTTTCTGCAAATTCCTCCGCCGTGGTCATCTGGGGATGGAATGTGGCCCAAAGCCTTAGCTTTTGCCTTCTCCCTCCCACGCCTTCATAAAGCGCCAGAGATTCCTTCGCCTCAAAGCTTAAGTTGGTCTGTGCCCCCACCGCGTCCATAAACTCATGCCGGGCAAGGCGCCCAAGGCCCTCCCAGTACCAGGGATGTATCAGCGCCTCCCCGTAGGGCACCACCATCACTGCCCCGATTCCAAGACGCTTCCCCCTGTCCCCAAGGCTTTTGCAAAAACGGATCCATTGCTCTTTATCCTTTAAAAGCTCCCTCTCCGACTGGGGATGCTTAGAAAAAGGACAGTAGCCGCATCGGTAATTACAGCTTTTTAAGGCTCCCCTGTAGAGAACCATGCGTCCTTCCAAGCCCATGCGCCTCCTCCCACTGATCCATTTTCTTTTGCACATCCCGGGAGATAAGCATTGGTCCCAGATAGTCGGAAAGCCCTATCCCCCTGTCCGTAAGGGCCACATAACCCACCTCCCCCTCTGACGCCAGGCCTTCTCTTATCCATTGGAGCACCAAAGGAAAATCCTCTAAAAGATCCCCTCCAAACTTCTGCCGGTACGCTTCCTTTTCCACTCCCGGGCGGATCAGCAGATGGCGTATGACGTACCGCCGCTTTACCTCATCCTCCGAAAGCCGGATGCCGTGGGTAATCCTGGCAAAATCTCCAGTAGCCGCAAAAGTCCTCAGTTCCTTCAGGCAGCCCTCCCGGGTTACGGCGTAGGGCGTACAAAAATGCAGATTGCCCAGATAGCTTCTCCCCCCGCAGCCAAGAGCTAAGGAGGAAGAAAAACCGCAGTCAGAAAACTCCCTGTTCTTTTGGCGGGTCTCCCGGCGCACAAACCGCCTCATAGAGTCCTGATAGAAACCCTCTGATCTCAAAAAGCTGCTTGCCTCCTTATACTGGGCATACGCAAGCTCTGGCTCGGGTACCGTTCCCTCCTGCTCCAGACGCACTCCATGTTTCACATAGAGAGGGTACAAAAAGATCTCCCGGGGCCCAAACTCCACAGCTTCCCTTACGGATTCCAAAAGAGTCTCCACCCGCTGTCCCGGGATCCCATAAATAAGATCGATATTCACACAGGGAAACTCGAAAGACATGAGAAGTTTCAGCGCCTCTCTGGCCCTTCCCGCACTGTGCCCCCGCTTAAGGGTCTTTAACTCCCCTTCGTGAAAGCTCTGGACTCCCATGCTGACCCTGGTAACCCCGGCGGCCTTTAAAAGCTTCAGTTTCTCTCTCTCCGTCTGATTGGGGGCCGTCTCAATGACCGTGTCACGGCCCTCCTCCATCTTCAGATACCGGCCGGTCATGGAAAATACCCTGTCCAGCTGTCTCACTGTAAGAAGCAGGGGCGTTCCGCCGCCTATGGTAAAGGATGAAAACGAGGCGCCCACAGGGTCCAGGCACTGACTGTACTGGCCCAGCTGCCGCTCCACCGCGTCCAGATAGGCCTCTGTCTCCTCCTTTCCGGCTCCGGTCACGGAAAACAGGTTGCAAAAACCGCATTTTCCCTGACAAAAAGGGACATGGAGATACAAACCGTGCCCCGGCCCGCCAAGATGCCCCGCCCAGTCCTTAAGATCCACGCCTTCCATAGGCCTGTAGGCCGTCTTGTGGGGATAACTGTACATGTATTGAATATATGGGTTCATGACACCGTAAACTCCTGATGTTTATAGGAAAAAATGTTTGTAGGGAACTGTGTTGACGATGGGATGGTTGATTCCGTGGAACTGGCATCCGTCCTCCCCGTAGCACGTTCCGTGGTCAGAACAGCAGATGACAAAGGCCCCGCCTCTCTTCTCCTTCCACCCCTCAAACAGCCTGCCCAGTTCCCGGTCCGCATACCTTAAGGCTGCTCCGTGGCTCTTAACGCTGTCATGGGCCGTCTCTTCCAGATAGAAATAGTTGGGATAATGGATGGCGTCCACATTCAGGTACATAAAAATTCTGGTTTCAGGGCTTGCAACTTCCAGCTTTTTAAGTATAAAATCCACCTGGTTTTTTGCGCTGTCCTTCACCGCACACCCAAAGGACGGATTCCAGTAGCTTTTCCTGAAATACCCGGGAAATACCTTTCCCATATCTGACCTTTTATCGAAAAACGACACTCCTCCCACGCACCAGGTATCATATCCGTCCTTCTCAAGACCCTCCATAATGGTACTGCCCGAAAACCCGTAAGCCCCTTTCGGCGTCTTATTTCCCATGCCTATCTGTTTTGGAAAAAACAGCATCTCCCTGTCCGCCAGATTCTTGGCCTCATAAGGGGACGGGAAAAATCCGGAAAACATAGCGTGATGGGACGGCCATGTAAAGTTGCCCGGCGCCTGGCATTTCTTCCAGGAACCGTACCGGTTAAGCACAGGCGTCCCTCCTTCTTCCTCCTCCTTCAGGGCCACATCATACCGGAGCGTATCCAGACAAATAAACAAAATATCCGTAAATCCCACAACTCTGCTCATGTCAACCGAAGGCTCTTTTTTCTTTCCCGCCGCCCCAAACATGCGGAAAGGAACCTCCTCTGCCGCCCACTCTTTCATCATCTCGCACTGCCTCCTGTAAATCCTGTTCTCATGGTAAATATCCTGATAGATCAGATCCCCCTGGCCGTTCATCTCGATAATCCTTGGCCGCAGGCTGCCCTTTTCCAGCAAAATATCAATCCCCGCACTGCGAAGCCCAGGGAAACACGCCACAGCCTCAAGGCATATTCTCTCCACCCGGCCGGAAACCTCCGGCCCAAGTCCCAGCTCCTCTGCCTTTAACGGGTGATTGTTCAGCTGCAGGTTGGTGATAGGCCCCGACGAAAGGCGGGCCACTATAAAATCTATCTTCCCGTCCTGAACTACCGCCCGCAGATCATACGAAAACCTTCCGTGTTCTGCCTTGGCATACCACCGCTCCACAATACAGTTAAGCCTCAGGAGCTTTTCAACCATGGGCCCAATCTTCTCCCTGCCCTCAAACCGCCGGAGGCGTCTGGTATTCACCAGGCAGCCTGTTGCAGGATCCTCTGCCCCGCAGGTATAAAGAGCCATCTGCCCCCTGCGGGGTTCATAGCGCAGAGCCATGACACCGGCTGCGCCTGATCCGAAATTAGGCTTTATAAAGACCTGATAAATCCTCTGCCGTTCCATGGCTTTCAGAAGCGTTCCTAAAAGCGGATATTCCCCGTCCCCCCAGGCTGCCTCCCGATCCCCGATATCCACTTCCTCCGTAACAGGAAGCCCGGCCTCCTTAAGCCGCCTTTTGCATCCTCTCTTATCAAGAAGCGCTTTTATGGTGTCCGGTGTATTGAGAAAACAGATCCGCCCGCTGCCTGCAAGCTCCCGGAGTCGGTCAAGGTTTCGCCCGTAAGCCTCCGTCAGGCCGTTTAGCTCCTCCAGACAGCAGCTGTCCCACCGGGGCGGGTCGATCTTCATGAAGCATCTCTCCCTCCCCGCAGCCAGCTTATCCACCTCCAAAGGAAAATCCGTCCAGTCAACCAGTTCTATCTCCACCCCGGCTGCCTTTGCCCCTTTTTCCAGACAGGCAGTCCGCCTGGTCCCCGGACTGCCCAGAAGAATCAAACGGCTCATTCTGTCAGCATGGCGTCCATCCAGATCTCTCCTTTGTACTCCTCCGGTTCGTTGGGCTCGGACGCGTCAATCTCCACAGGAAGCTCCTTAAGTTTCTTCACCATACCATCTGACAGATAATGATAGTGGATATCCAGGACTTTTACATTGGGATAGGAGGGAAGTTTCTCAAGAAGCATGGCTCCGCCTTTATCCGACAGCGTGCCGTTGGCCAGATCCAGCGTGTGAATCCGGCTCATGTACTTGCTCTCCAAAACCGCTTCCGTCACCTGATCCTGGATCTCGCTGTCCTCAAGGCCCAGGTAGGTAAGGCTTGGGAAATCCGATTTCTCCAGAAAGGTTCTGATGGTATCCGCATCCCCGTCAAACCCGTAATTTTCAACGCCTATGTAGATCACAAGCTTTTTCAGGCCGGGAAGCTTTGCCCTCTGAATCTCCCCGAACACCTCCGCAGGAAGGCCTCCGCAGATAATGGTCAGGGCCTCCAGATTCTCATGCTCCACTTCCCCCAGGCTCAAATCCGTGCTTCCTTTGACGGTAAGCTCCTTAAGCCCCGGAAGGGCCTTCCACAGCTTGCCGTAATTCCCCTGAATAATCCAGGAAACCTCACAATCCTCATAATCCATATCCCCCACAAACAGTTTCTCCACATGGGCAAACCGATCCTTATTATCCACAATCTGATCAAGCATCTTCTGACAGCCCTCTTCCCAGGCACTGCCCCAGCTTCCGATGACCAAATCCGTCACCTGGTCAAATTCCGGATCCGCCAAAATATCCCCGATCATGAAATCCGGCCCCTTGCCCGCCTCGTACTGTTCGTAATTATACTCGTATTTTTTTGTTTTACCCATCAAGAGCCTCCTCATAAGACAAATATTAATCCGCACATCCGCGTATTTTTATTATACTTCTACCAGACAACGAAATCAATCCTAATAAGATCTTAAGAACGATTTCTTGCGCAGAATGGGGAAGTAATGAAATTGCTGTTTCATTGAGTGAGCAGGGGCGGATTTGGTCGTGAGGCCAGCGAGGGGAGGCAGGCTGTGTGCCCACCGGGTTCAGATATGCCAAGCATTCCGATGAGCCCCTAAAGCGGAAAACACTCGGGGTGTGGCCCTCCTGTTTTCCTGGTCTCATCTCCACGGCATAT